>NZ_JAVKBY010000024.1:0-17336 GCF_040222985.1 Coleofasciculus sp. F4-SAH-05 | reverse complement strand
CCACACCCCACACCCCACACCCCACACCCCACACCCCACACCCCACACCCCACACCCCACACCCCACACCCCACACCCCACACCCCACACCCCACACCCTGCCCACTATCAAACCTTGGTAACCGTTTCCACCTCTACATCTTTCAACTGCTCCAAAGACTGCCAAACGGTTTGCAGCAACGATTCTAACCCTTTTTGAGTCACGGCTGAAATTTGGAACACGGGTACATGGGTTAAGTGATTAAGTTCAGTAGCCAGCAGTTCTACCGTCTCTGAATCAACAGCATCTATCTTATTCAATGCCAGAATTTGAGGACGTTCTGACAACCCCCGTCCATAAGCCTGTAACTCGGCTTGAATGGTTTGATAATCGCCAATCGGATCATCAGCCGTAGCGTCAATTAGGTGCAATAACAAGCGTGTGCGTTCGATATGGCGAAGAAAGTCATACCCTAACCCGGTTCCCAGATGCGCCCCTTCAATTAATCCCGGAATGTCGGCAAACACTGTACCATCACCTGTAGGTTTGCGAACCACACCTAAATTGGGTACTAAAGTTGTAAACGGATAATCGGCAATTTTCGGGCGTGCAGCAGAAAGGGCGGCAATCAGGGTAGACTTACCAGCATTGGGTAAACCAATAATTCCCACTTCTGCCAGTAATTTTAACTCCAAACGTAAGCGGCGATACTCTCCAGGGAGTCCGGGTAAGGCATAATCAGGAGCGCGATTGCGATTGCTCAAAAAATGCTTGTTCCCTAATCCTCCCTTACCTCCCTTAGCCGCGCAAAAGGTTTGTCCCGGTTGGACTAAATCCCCGATAATTTCCTGGGTATCTGCATCATAGACAACTGTACCGCAGGGAACTTGAATCGTGCGATCGCGCCCATTAGCACCCGTTCGATTATTCGGTCCCCCACGTCCCCCATTGTCGGCTTGGAAGCGATGGGCATATTTCAAATCCAGCAAGGTTTGCAGGTGTTCAGCCGCCACCAGAATCACATCTCCACCCCGTCCCCCATTCCCACCCGCAGGTCCTCCCGCAGGCACATATTTCTCCCGTCGGAAGGCGACAATCCCATCGCCGCCCTTTCCCGCTTCTACTTCAATTTCTGCTTGATCAATAAATTGCATGATTTGTCATTTGTCATTCGTCATTGGTCATTTGTCAAAGACGTCTTACGTTTAATCTAGTCGGGGCGGGTGTAGGGTGCGTTAGCGTAGCGTAACGCACCATTTCAAAGGATAGTAGTGAAACCCGCCCCTACAGACGAATCATGGCACATCTCTACACTAAAAATATTTCGAGACATCTTCGCCCCGTTCATCTGCCAGATAGGATAATGCCCGGAAGCGCAAGCCGACTAACTGATCATAGAGTGGATTGATCTTACACATTGCTGGAATGTGGGCGACTTTGCGACCGAATAGGTTGACATCCCGTTCAAACGGACATTGAGAAGGAATAATATTGCAGACGAATCGGGCAACTCGTGGGTCATGAATGTCCATCCCGTCCAGCCATTTGCGTAAAGGATGCAGAATATCTGAATGGGGATGGGGAGAGGTTCCCGGTTGCTGGGCGTCTTGGTGGACACTATCTGGTGTATCCGTTTCCTCACCATCGTAAAGAGTGTGCCGCAGGGAGTTCAATGCCTCGATTTGCAGTCCTAGCGCCTCGCAGAACTCTTGCAGAACATTGTCTTCTGCCGCCGAGTAGATACCATCTGCCATCGCCACCATGACAGCTGTTCTGATAAAGTTCTCGGCGGTATGCTTGTTATGACCTAACGCCGCAGCCAGTTCTTCGGCAGAAATAGTTTGTTCAACCGACTGTGGATCTTTATCCACCTCCAGGAGTTCATGAGTCAGTTGAGAAACAATCTCTTTTTCTTCGGGATCAAAGTGACCATCAGCCCAAGCCACGGTACACAAACCGCGCAGCCAAGCTGAAATTTGGTCTTCAGTGTAGGGAGATTGAGTGACAGTCGTCATAATTATCTAAATGACCTCAACGAACACGATGTAAGAGCGAACCTTGGCAGAGTCCTAAGCTGCTATGCAGCTAAATCAATAATTTAGCTCCTGAAACCCTTTGATAGCTTAGATTGCCTTATCAAATTAAATGCGTTACAGCTTAACAGGCTGTAAACTAGGAGACTAAACGACTGGGGTTTAGTGACAACGGCATTACCCTACCAGGGTTGGAACTGTTTCCACTCTTCATCTTAACTACTACGGAAGAGAAGTTCTGGTTACTATCGGCACAATCAGGCTGAGACGATTGGTAACACAGCTAAAATTGTGGGATATATTTTACGGTTAAATCGGCGGCATAAACCCATGACTTCTATTATTCAGTTGAGTGGAATCTATATCTACCCGATTAAGTCAGCAGGTGGGATCGCACTCTCTACGGCTCAGGTGAGCGATCGCGGTTTACAGTACAAGCGATGGTGCAGGCTCCCTCGTGATTTATCCGAGGGATGAAACCGAATTTCGACAAGCTCAATTGCCGCAAGGCGTCCAGCAAGCGCAACTAAAGTTGCGAGTGTATTTTTTTTCTAACTCTACTCAATTAATAGTGTAGTATAATATTAGCAAACGTTGTGTATGATCGAGCAAGTGTTTAATCTGATTTACGAGTTTAAGCTAAAACCAACTACCGCTCAAGTAGCCACTTTTGCTGAGTGGCTAGAACAATGTCGTAGAGTCTATAACTATGCCCTTTGTGAGCGGAAAGATTGGGCAAATTCCCGTAAGTCTCCAATAAACGCTTGTTCGATCAAATACGAGTACATTATACCAGCGGATGCACCAGCACCCAACTATTCCAGTCAGTGCGAAAGTCTCACTCAGGCTAAAAAGAATATCCCTGCACTTAAGCAGGTACACTCACAAGTGCTACAGCAAACCCTTAAGCGTTTGCAAAAGGCATTTGAGGGAATGTGGGAGAATGGGCGAGGGTTTCCACGGTTTAAGAAAGCGGGTCGGATGCGGTCATTTGTTTTTCCATCAATGGGAAAAGATCCCATTCAAGGGAGATATGTCAAATTCCCTAAAATTGGGCGGGTTAAATTCATACAATCCCGTCCAATTCCCGATGCTGCAATTATTAAACAAGCACGAATCGTAAGACGGGTATCCGGCTGGTATGCACAGTTAACCTTACAATGGAAAGTAGATGTGCCCTTCGACTTCGCTCAGGGCATCGCCTGAAATCAGTCCGACTGGTACATCACTGGGAATAGATGTCGGCTTAATGCACTTTGCCGCCGTGTCTAATGGGCGAACGTTTCTAGGGTCCACGACCATTTAAACATCTAGAAGGCAAGCTTAAATCGCTGCAAAAGAAGGTGTCTAAAAAGCGTCCAGGGTCAAACAATCGCGCCAAAGCACAAGCCAAAGTGTCACGACTACATGAGCGAATAGCTTGCCACCGCAAAAACTACCATTGGGAGTTAGCCCATAACCTTTGTGATTGGGCGGATATGATATTTGCCGAACAACTCAACTTGAAAGCGTTAGGTCGAGGCTTTTTAGCTAAACACTGCCTAGATGCAGGGTGGGGTCAGTTTCTAGATATCCTATCTCAATGTTGTTTTAAGCGGGGTGTGTACTTCCAGAAAGTACCCGCAGCCGGAACAAGTCAGACTTGCCCCAACTGTTTAGAGGATACAGGTAAGAAAAAGCTCTCTCAACGGGTACACAAATGCCAGTATTGTGGGTATGAATGCGATCGGGATGTAGCATCCGCTCGCATTATAGAAATTAAAGGACTGTTAACCTTGAGCGAAGTCGAAAGGCAAGCCGTGGGACACACACCATCTAAGCTTTCTGAGGGTAAAGGTTTCATCCGAGAAGATGTAAAACTCTGCCTCCCTGTGACGGAAGAATCACCCGCGTTTTAACCGGGTGAGTGTCAAACTATGACCGACGCTGGATGCTCGTGGATGAAAAGGGTAAGTTTCTCACCCAGCGTCAGTTTCCTCGCATGGCGTTGATTCAAGTGCGGTTGGGGGAGAACGAGTTAGTCGTAGAAGCACCCAACCAGCCCAGCTTATCCATTCCCCTAGACTATGAAAGTGACCATCGCCTCCCGGTGCAAATCTGGAATGATATCTGCCAAGCTATGCCATTGGATCAAGAGTTCAGTCAGTGGTTATCGGTGCAATTTCTTTTCGCGTGGTTAAACCTTGTTCTCGATGTACGATTACCACAGTAGATCAATCTCAGGGGATACGAGGTAAAGAACCCTTAGCAACACTGGCAAACTATCGGCTGCGGAATGGGAAAATCTTTTTTGGGCAAAACGTGATTCAAGAACAGTTGGGAACACTGCGGGTAGGGAATAAGGTGGAAATTGAGAGTTTTGGTGAAAGGATTTGACGGCATTTGTACGTTAAGCTGGTGAGAGCCACAGAAGCTGCACGTTCTAGATATGGTCAATCCACCGCCCGTTATATCCACTGTTGCTACCGATACTTGGGTTGAAGTAATCTGGGAAGATTTTCTCACCTTTGCTGATGATCCCACCTTAGCCAGTGGCAGGTTTTATTATGATCAGGGTTACATGAGGATTGAAATGGCTCCACTCGGTTCGGCACACGGTCAGGACAACTCCATTCTCTCTACGGTGATTGTCTTGTATGCCACCATTAAAAATATTCCCATCAAAGAACTAACGAATACCAGCTTCAGGAAAGCCAGATTGCGAGAATGCCAGCCAGATATTGCCTTCTACATCGGTAAAACTATAACTTTTCCGCCTCATACTAATGCACCCGTTAACTTGAATGAACTTGATCCCCCAACGCTAGTGGTTGAAATTGCCGCTTCATCTTTGGAAGATGACACAGAGCGCAAACAAAAACTCTATCAACGTCTAGGAGTACGAGAATATTGGGTTGTCAATGTCAATGCTGGCAAGATAATCGCTTATTCTCTGTCCGCAACAAACGCTGAATTGATTCGAGAATCTCAAGTTTTGCCGGGACTAGCGATTGATTTAGTTGAAGAAGCTCTTAAACGTTCTAAAACTGAAGATGACGGCGCAGTTAGTCGTTGGTGGTTAAGGACTATTAGTGTTTAATGCGGTAAAAGTGGGAACTGTGATTTCGGTTGAAATTAAGGTTTAAATGCCGAACAGCTTACTTATACTCCAAAAGGGGTATTGATGAACAATTTAATAATTCCCACTAAAGCACCGATTAGCAGGACGAGAAGAGATAGAGAATTAATTCCAAAACCAATACCGCGTTTTTCCGCCGCTGTATAGTAACCCCAGGCATAAATAATTCGCCCAATCACCCAAACCGCACCAATTCCCGCTCCCCAAATTGGACTAACAAACAGAGAGAATAACCATAAACTGGGTAAAAAGAGGAGCAATTGTTCTGACGTATTTTGTTGCACGCGAAACACACACTCAAAATTGACATCTCCTGAAATTTGAGGTGCAGGTATATTATATTTTGCTCTGGCTCGACCCACATTGATCGTGAGAACAAAGTAAACCAAAAGAGTGGCAATGGTGGCTAAAGCGGGAAAAATCAGTGATTTCAGTTCAATCATCGTTAACTCCAATGGCTGATTGGGGAAAATATTTTTTTTGTTGCTGATTACATTTTACTGATTTCTTCGATAAAATCAACCGCTCCTTTCGGAGATAAAAGTTTGCAGTAATGTTTATAGCTTAAAGCCTCAAACAATAAGTTTCCTGTCCTTAAATAAGGAGTCTCTAAACTATAGGATTTATCGTTGAGCTTTTGCCAAACAAGTTCGGCACTAGACCAGGTAAATCCGGTTAAATTTTGGCTTTCCCGATAATCTATAGTGATATCGGCAGCTTGATAGGCATTTTTGATAATAACATCAACATAATTGTATGCCCAGTTTAACGCCAGTTCGTTCATTTTTGAGTTAGAGTGATGTTCCCCTAGAGAGCGAAACCCTAAATTAGCAGCATCAATGCGATGAGCTGTATTGACTTTGCACCAAATCTGTTCGTAATCAGCGTTAACCTCATTCACTGAAGGAAAATACGTGCTGGTGTAGATTTTGCCATTTTCCACGGTTGGCTTACTTTCCAGAAACTTGTCCAAACGGGTATAGATAGTATTGACGACATTATTTGGATTAATCGCATCGCGATGATAGTTTTCTATTATCCGTTGAGCGTAGATACACCAATTGGTTCTGGCTTCTTCAAGAGTGGATGCTTCAATTTTAGACATAGAATTAACGCCAATACTGCTTGGATAAGACTGATCTCCCCTAGCCCCCTTTAAGATCCCCCTTCCGTCCCGCTTAAAAAGGGGGAGACCAAATGATAAATGACAAATAACAAAAAGCAGCCTGTCCAACTAGACAAGCTGCTTCGGTCATGAACTATAGCAGATGGGTGAGGACTACATCATCCCCATGCCGCCCATACCACCCATACCACCCATGCCGCCCATGCCGCCCATGCCGCCCATGCCGCCCATGTCAGGCGCAGCGGATTTCGGCTCAGGTTTCTCGACAACCAGGGCTTCGGTGGTTAGAACCATCCCGGCAATGGAACCGGCATTCTGAAGTGCTGAACGCACAACCTTAGCGGGATCGAGAATACCAGCAGCAATTAAATCTTCCAGCTTACCTGTCGCGGCATTGTAACCGATATTGCCTTGGCTCTCTCGTACTTTCTCGACAATCACCGCACCTTCAACCCCAGCATTATCCGCCATCTGACGCAGAGGGGCTTCTAAGGTTTTGGCAACAATATCCGCACCGATTTGCTCTTCCGCATCCAGGCTACCTTTGATGCCATCAACTTTGGAAATTAAGCGAATCAGCGTGGTTGCACCGCCAGGAACAATCCCCTCATCGATCGCGGCTTTGGTGGCATTCAGGGCATCTTCAATCCGCAGCTTGCGATCTTTGAGTTCCGTTTCTGTGGCTGCACCGACTTTAATTACCGCTACACCACCAGCAAGTTTAGCAATCCGCTCTTGCAGTTTCTCTTTATCGTAGTCAGAATCGGTTTCATCAAGCTGTTTGCGAATTTGAGCAATGCGCTTCTCCACTTCTGGTTTGGTGTCACCACTGGCGACAATGGTGGTTGAGTCTTTGTCGATGGTGATTTTCCGCGCCGTTCCCAGCATCTCAGTAGAAGCGCTATCTAAGCTGAGACCGATTTCTTCGGAAATTAGCTGACCCCCAGTCAGAACCGCAATATCTTGCAGCATCTGCTTGCGGCGATCGCCAAATCCTGGCGCTTTGACGGCGGCGACGTTGAGAACTCCCCGCGCTTTGTTTACCACCAAGGTGGCTAAGGCTTCCCCTTCCACATCTTCAGAAATAATCAGTAGGGGTTTGCTGGCACGGGCAACTTTTTCCAGGATGGAAACTAATTCTTGGATGTTATTAATTTTTTTATCAGTAATCAGGATATAGGAATCTTCAAATTCCACGGTCATCCGTTCCTGATCGGTGACAAAGTAGGGGGATAGGTAACCCCGGTCAATTTGCATCCCTTCCACGACTTCCAGTTCAGTGGAGAGCGATTTTGACTCTTCTACGGTAATTACTCCATCCTTGGTTACCTTGTCCATCGCCTCGGCAATCATTTGCCCGACTTCCTCGTCGTTCCCGGCTGAGACAGTGGCGACTTGTGCGATCGCATCGCCAACGACGGGTTGAGCCATGGACTCAATTTCTTTAACCAGATGATTAATGGTTTTCTCAATTCCTCGACGTACAGCCACCGGATTAGCACCAGCTGCAACGTTTTTGAGTCCTTGCCGAACCATCTCCTGTGCCAGGACGGTAGCGGTTGTGGTACCGTCTCCCGCAATTTCTTTGGTCTTGGAGGCGACTTCTCGAATCAGTCGCGCACCTGTATTTTCTAAGGGGTCTTCCAGTTCAATTTCTTGGGCGACGGTGATACCATCGTTAACAATCTGGGGAGCGCCAAAGGACTTCTCTAGCAGCACATTCCGCCCTTTTGGTCCAAGGGTAATCCGGACGGCATCTGCTAAAGCATTGACTCCTCGTTCTAAAGCTCGCCGTGATTCTTCGTTAAACGAAACGATTTTTGCCATAGGGTTCCCAATACTTACTCGTTACTCCATTAGCAAATTTAGCACTCTTGTTACGTGAGTGCTAATTCTGGTACGGTTCGGTTATTACGGTAGAAGGCAGGAAGCAGGAGGTAGGAGGGTAAGAGGTGGTGTGGAGTCAGCGCTGAAACTCAGTCCCCGTTAGGATAGAGAGAGTCGAGTTGCCTTTAATCGTTATGACAGAAACCAAACCCCTTGACGAAATTATTCAACGACTGGATGCCCTTTCTCTAGAGTGGGGAGGGCGGGTTTTGTTGTTCATTTATCGGTGAATAGCTGAATTAATTCCCTAAACCCGCCCCTACAATTGTCCCTAAACCCGCCCCTATAATTGAGTTATAACCTATTCCTTCAACCATTGTAAAAGGTCAGATTCGCTGATCTGTTGAATCCCTAATTCTTGGGCTTTTTCTAATTTAGATCCGGCATCTTCACCAATCAGTAAATAGTCGGTTTTAGAACTGACAGAACTGGTCACTTTCCCACCAGCGTTTTGAATTATTTTTTTGGCTTCATCTCGCTTCAGTGTGGGTAATGTCCCAGTAATCACAAAGGTTTTTCCCTGCAACGGTTGAGAGGTTACTTCCGCCGACGCTGCTTTGGGTTCACCCGCCAGTTGCAAATTTGCTTCTCGCAGTCGATTAATTAAGGTCTGATTACTGGGAACTCGAAACCAATCATAAACCGATTGGGCAATTTCCGATCCAATTCCATAGACGCTTTCAATATCCGTAACACGGGCTGCTGTTAATTGGTCTACACTAGGAAACTGTTGTGCTAAAATTTGAGCATTCACAGTACCCACATAGCGAATCCCTAAACCATAGAGAACTCGTGACCAAGGTTGAATTTTGGATTGTTCAATTTGGTTGATTAATTTCTGGGCGGATTTTTCACCCATCCGTTCTAAATCGGTTAATTGATCTAGAGTAAGTTGATAAAGGTCAGCAACGGAATGGACTAAACCGGAATCGACTAGCTGATTCACCAGCTTTTCTCCTAACCCGTTGATATCCAATGCACCACGACTTGCCCAGTGGTTAAGTGAACCTTTGACAATTGCGGGACAAGAAATATTAATACAGCGCGTTACCGCCTCCCCTGGGGGACGCACGACGGGTTGATGGCACACCGGACAATCAGTAGGCATTTGTACTGGTTTAGCTTCCGGTGGACGCAATTCTCGAAGCACCCGCACGACTTCAGGGATAATTTCCCCAGCTTTGCGAACAATCACGGTATCACCGAGATGAAGATTTAATTCCTCGATGCGATCGCGGTTATGTAACGTCGCCCGTGAAACAGTTGTCCCGGCTAGCTGTACGGGTTTGAGTTCCGCCACTGGGGTTAATGCGCCAGTTCGTCCCACCTGAACTGTAACATTTTGCACCACTGTAGGGACTTCTTCAGCCGGATACTTGAGTGCGATCGCCCATCGGGGAAATTTTTGGGTAAAGCCTAATTGTGCTTGTAGAGAAAACGAATTCAGCTTCACCACCACCCCATCCGTCATGTAGGGTAAACCACGTCGTTGACTGTCCCAATATTGATAATACTCCTCCACCTCTGCTAGAGACGAGCAACGTTTCCGATGCGGATTCACCTGGAATCCCAAATCACGCAGGAATTCCAACGCCTCCCATTGAGAATTGAGTGTTGGCACCGTTTCCCGTTCCTCTGATCTGGGAAGATGTAACGTATAGGCAAAGAAATCCAACTGTCTGCGATCGACTATTTTTGGATCTAATTGCCGCAAAGTACCCGCTGCAGCATTCCGAGGATTGGCAAATAACGCTTCCCCGGCGGCTTCCCGTTCTCGATTAATCCCTTCAAACACATCCAAAGGCAAAAACGCCTCGCCTCGCACTTCTACAATTGGCGGCGGTGTTTCCGTATTTAACCGTAAAGGAATCGAACGAATCGTGCGAACATTCTGAGTAATATCTTCCCCCGTGACACCATCGCCCCGTGTAACTCCCCGCACCAATATACCGTCTTTGTACGTGAGTGCGATCGCGGAACCATCGATCTTTAGTTCACAGACATACTCAACATCTTTAATATCCGGTGCATAACGTTGCCATCGTTCTTGCCACTTCGCCAACTCCTCTAAATTAAACGCATTCTCTAAACTATAGAGGGGGATATTATGGCGAACCGAAGAAAATTCTGATGCAGGTTTCTCGCCCACGCGCTGAGTCGGACTATCCGGCGTGATTAACTCCGGATACTGGGTTTCTAAGTCTTGTAATTCCCGATAGAGTTGGTCATAGACAGCATCCTCCATAATAGGATTGTCGCGGACATAGTAAGCATAACTCGCTTGTTGTAGAAGATTTCGCAGTTCTTGAACCCGCTGCTTGACATTGGTCATTTTTCTTTCGTCATTGGTCATTAGTCATTCGTCCTTTGTATAGCGCTACGCGCCAGACTCTCTTGCAATAGTGAACAAAAAAGCTTACCTTACAAGGGATTGAGTGATTTGAATTTTTCTTATATATCCTAACCTTAGTGCGTAGTGCTTTAATTCTATAAAATGTTCTCCCCCATAGAGCCAATCCCTCTGCGAACCTCTGCGCGAACCTCTGCGCCCCTCTGCGTTGAAAAACTACATAAGCTTGGACGTTTTCCTGCACTAATCAGCATTCAAAACTCATCCATTTATTTAACTTAATTTCCAATAAAAATTAGCCGTTATACTTGGTAAATAAGCAACTTATCTAATCATCAAACAGAATACCGGAACTCTCAATGTGGCAATCATCCATCGAATCACTCAACAATGGTCGGATTCAGAAGATTTCTCTTCTGTCTAATAATAACCCAATCCTTTACTCAGAAATCATCCAGCTATGGCAGGATAACCCTGATTTTCGGACATTCTTCATCTCCCTACTCGCCGATGCTCCATTTTCCGCCTTTTTCTGGGAAACTCCGCCTATCACCGACGCCACAGTAAACCAGGTATTCGAGTTTGTTCTCGTCAATAGTCCATCCCTGGTAAATATACAAGCTGATCCCAGTGATTTTGCTCGCCATTTTTCCGCCGCCGGAGAAAACAAGTCCATTATTACATTTCCCAATCTGGGAAAGGATGCGTTGCTGGTTGTGCCTTGTCCCCAAGCCTCTACGTCTCCATACTGCCATTTGGCGGCTTTTATGCGTGAAGCACCCGAACATCAGCAGCACGCCTTGTGGCAAAATGTGGGGTCAGCGTTAGAGCAACGGCTGAATCCGCGTCCTACCTGGGTAAGCACTTCAGGGTTAGGGGTGTATTGGTTGCATATCCGGCTAGATTCACGCCCGAAATACTACACCTATCAGCCATACAAAGTTATTTAAACTTTACCCTGACATAAGACATGAAGACCAAAAGTATCTGTCACCTAACAGATAAGAACCTAAGAGTGATTGTGTAGGGGCGATTCGCTTATATCAATTAACAACACCAATCCACTTAATAAACTCGGGTCGCCCTTTAATAGTCTTGCGTTTAGTCTAAACTGAAATAATTACCGATATCTGATGCAGGGCGACCCGATAAAATTAATCGGTGGGCGGTGTTAATTTGGTGCGGCGGGTCGCCCCGACAAGGTGTCTTTTATGATGATTGATAATCCTTGCTTACCTGACTACTCTGATTAAGCCCAAACATTGGGTCACACTATTCAAATATAAGTGCTAAACTAACCCTGAAATTGACTATATTCTCTATTACCTGTGATTAAGACATGACTCAAACTAAAATTGATTTACCCCCTGCCTTTCCTGACCATACTCAACTACCTGAATCTGATGGCACCTTTGTGAAAAATTTCCAAGAACATCCTCAAAGTATCATTTTGACCGATTCCATTGGTTCAGTTTTGCAGCAACTTCATCCTGATGGTGATTACGCTATTGGACAAGACTGCGGTATCTACTGGCGCGAAACCGAACCCCCAGAAAAAGGTGCAGAAGCTCCCGATTGGTTCTATGTTCCCAATGTTCCCCCATTACTGAATGGTGAAATCCGCCGTTCTTATGTTCTCTGGCGGGAATTGATGGCACCAATGATTGCCTTAGAATTTGCCAGTGGCAATGGAGACGAGGAACGAGATGCTACACCCTTATCGGTTTCCGCTGAAGGAGAAACCACTAAACCCGGTAAATTCTGGGTGTATGAACGGATTATTCGCATTCCCTACTATGGCATTTTTGAAGTCAAAACTAGCAAACTTGAGGTTTATAATTGGCTAAATTTTTCTTATCAAAAACTCCAACCGAATGAACGGGGTCACTATCCGATTACGCCCTTAGGAGTAGAACTAGGACTTTGGCACGGGACTTATCAAAATCAAACTCAACATTGGCTGCGTTGGTGGGATAGTGAAGGCAATCTTTTGTTAATTGGTGAAGAACGCGCCCAATTAGAACGTCAACGTGCTGAACAAGAACGTCAACGTGCTGAACAAGAACGCCAACGTGCTGAACAAGAACACCAACGTGCTGAACAAGAACGCCAACGCGCCGAACAAGCCGAGCAAAAAGCAGCAAGATTGGCAGAACGATTAAGAGCCATGGGCATTGACCCGGATTCAGAATAGATTAGTTAAGAGATGTCGTGGCGTGGCACACCTAAATTGATAGATTAAGGAACTGTAGGGGCACCATCCTTGCGCCCTTCCCGATACCGCATCAGACGGGAAATTACGATAAAACTTTTTTGCTGTCGTGACGTACAGAGTTTTGGTGGGGGCGCTTCCAGTTGTAGAATAATAGGGGAAATTTCCCGCCCAACAGGTTGAGTCTTCAGAAAATACAGGAGGAATGAACCGCAGATGCAGGAACACCAGGGTCATCCGAGCATCCACTCTCAAGACTGGTCATGGTCGCTTTGGTTTCCTGTACCCTTGTATCCTTATGGTAAACGACGCACTATCCGTTTGGAAGTGGTTAAGGATAGGATTTGGACGTTTGACCAGATTCAGGGGATTCTCTATGTGGTGGTCCCGATTCGGATGACGGTGATTAAGCTGGATGCTGGGGGGCTGTTGATTTATGCGCCTGTTGCACCTACCCCGGAATGTATCCGGCTGGTTCAGGAATTGGTGGGAGAGCATGGTGAGGTTAAATATATCATTCTGCCCACGGTTTCGGGGATTGAGCATAAAGTGTTTGTGGGTCCCTTTGCCCGCAAGTTTCCGAACGCCCAGGTGTTTGTTGCGCCGCACCAGTGGAGTTTTCCGGTGAATTTGCCCCTGAGTTGGTTGGGGTTTCCCAGGAAACGGACTCATCTGTTACCTGCGGATAGCCGTCAAACGCCTTTTGCTGATGAATTTGATTATGCTGTATTGGGTCCGGTTAATTTGGGGTTGGGACTCTTTGCTGAAGTGGGATTTTGGCACAAGCGATCGCGGACGCTTCTGGTGACGGATACTGTAGTTAGTGTACCCGAAGATCCGCCTGCGATCGCGCAACTTGATCCCTATCCGTTATTATTCCATGCCAGAGATCATGCCTTGGATATCGTTATCGATAATCCGATGACTCGCCGCAAGGGATGGCAACGCATCTCACTGTTTGCATTTTACTTCCGCCCCAGCGCCTTGGACACAATACCCTTCACTCAGACGTTACGGGAAGCGAGAAAGGCACCGGATTGGTCAAAGCAAGCCTATTTCGGTTTATTTCCCTTCAAATGGAAACCCGGTTGGCAGAAATCCTTTGACGCTTTGCGGGGAAATGGACGTCCCTTTGTTGCGCCAATTCTGCAAACCTTGATTTTGAATCGCGCACCGAAACAAACGTTGAACTGGGTGGAAAAGGTCGCCAGTTGGGAGTTTGAACGGATTATTCCCTGTCATTTAGAGGGTTCAATTGCGGCAAATCCGGATCAGTTTCGCCAAGCGTTTGGGTTCTTGGAACCGGATTTAAAGGGGAGTGAAAATAGCGGGAATCCAGACAATTATCCGTTGCCCGATAATGATTTTGAACTCTTACGGCAAATCGAAGCAACGTTAAAGCGGCGGGGGATTTTACCACCCGTTTCTGGAAGCAGGGCGACCCGATAGTATAGATAAGTCGGTTCTGTTATTTAATGCAGCGGGTCGCCCCTACAGATGCTGATTTTTCGATAATAATTTATCGTAATTATCACAATTATCGGAATTACCAGAATTGTCAGAATTGTCGTAATTATCGAAATTGTAGGGGCGAGTCGCTGGGCAAATGCAGCGGTATTCAGAATTAACCTATCTCGACTCGCCCCCGTCTAAATGGACTAAAAACATTCGTTATCATTTATTCCTGATAATTTATTCCTCATATTCTACCCAGCTATTCGGCGTTTCTGAGACAGCAACTTTGAGTTGTACGCCTTCAGGAATACGCTTTTTTGTTTCGTCATAAATGTATTGAGCAATCATTTCAGCGGTGGTTTCGTAATTATCCGGTAATATGTCATTCAAAATGCCGTGATCTAACCCGCCTTTGGTAACATCTTTTTTTGCCCAGCGCAAGGTTTTAAAATCAGCAACCATACTTGGGTGGGGACAGTGTTCGGAGGCGTGCAGGGTTGAGGATGTTGCTTCTAATCGCACTTTATAGGTATGTCCATGCATTCGACCACAGGGTCCATCGTAGTCTTTGATGTAATGGGCGCTATCAAATGTAAATTCGGTTACCAGTTTCCATTTAGACATATTTTTTACCGTTGGTCATTCGTCTTATGTTATTTGTCTTATGTTTGGCAATTATTTTAGTCACAATTGAGTCGGTGCGGGTTTAGTTACATCGGGGTAGGGTCAGAAAGGATGGTTGTGAAACCCGCCCCTACACACCAATAAAAAACAGGTTTATTGGCAGGTCGTGAAGGGTCAATACTCAAAACTATTCTATCTCCCAACGCTTATTTGATATAATAACATAGGTTCGTCAATTCCTCTTAAGAGGCGATGTTCACTATCGGTGATGTGTAATTGTAAGTGATTTTTAACCGCTTCATACACAATCCAGGAAATACAAATTCCACCGGGTTTCGCTTGAGATTGTAACCGGGCGGCAATATTGACCCCATCGCCTTGGACATCGGTGCCGTTGAAAAAGACATCGGCTAAGTGAATGCCAATACGATGTTGTAAGACGTCCTCATTGGGTAATCCTCGGGCGGCGAGGGAGAGGGTTTTTTGAATAGTTTGGGAACAATCAACGGCTTTGACGGCGGAGACAAAGTACATGAGTAACCCATCACCCATAGATTTGAGAACTTCTCCTTCAAATTGATGGCATAATTTGGTCATTAGTTTTAGGTCACGATGAATGGCGGCTAGGGTGGGTTGTTGGTTTTCATGCTGTTTTTGGGTGGAGTCTTTGATATCGGTAAAGACAATAGCAGCTAGGACATTATCTCCTAGAGAATGGGGAATAATTCTGCCTCGGTACTCTTTGGTGTCTTGGCTTTTGGGTTTTTCTGGATGTAGGCGTTCGCGAAAATACTGGCGATATAAATCATTGCGAATACTCACCTGATTTCCCACCAGATAGACCAATCCCATACTATTCAGTTTAAACGCGATCGCACCTTTTAGTTGCACCAGGCGATCGGCTTCCAGGATTTGGGTGAGGGCGTCGGCTAAGTCGGGATGTTTCTCTAAATTCCAGCGATGTAAGCGCAAATGATCTGCATAGATTCCGGTTTCAGTCGGGGCGTCTTCTAGGAGTTGGTTTAAGGTAATATCCTGACGGGCAATTTTATACAAGGCTAATCGGATGAGATGGGGATGTCCTCCCACCATTGCCATCAGTTGTTTGATATCATTCCAGGTGAAGTCTAAACCATAGCGCAGGGCTAAGTCTTGTACCTGATGGGCGTCAAATTCGGATAATTCAATCGGTAATCCGACATTAAAGGGGGATTGGTCGTTACTTAGGGGAATATAAACTTCTGTCCCATGGACAATAATCAGGCGAAAATTCTTCCAAATTTCATGTTGTTTTGCCTTTTCATGCCAAGCCCGGAGTAAGCCGAAAAAGTCATCGGCGACATGTTCGTGAGGGAAAATTCGGTCAACGGCATCGAGTCCTAAGGCTAGGGGACTTCTCAGGGTGGGTAAGAGATATTTTTCAAAGTAATTGGTACAGTTTTTTTTACTGCCCAGAAATTTACTCCAACGGTTTTCTAACTGGATGGGTAGGTGTAAGTCATCGGTAACGGTAGCACAAAACCATTGTAGAAATTGATTTAAATCCGCAAAAACTTCCCGTTCTGCTAACTCAAAGTTTAATGCCACTGACTGACAGCCTTGTCGTTCAGCGTGATACAGTAATCGCACCATGAGGGAGGTTTTACCCATTTGTCGCGGCGCTTTAATCCGAATCAAACTCCCTGGTTTACTAACTTCTTCATAGGCGCGAGATTCATCAGCAGGGCGTTGGACATAGCAGGGGGAGGCTAAATCCAGTTGACCGCCGGGTAGTTCCCAGATGGGGGAAGGAAATGTCGTTGTACTTGGAGGGGGTGAGGGGGTGAGAGTATCGGCGTTGTTGATAGTGGCGTTGGGTAATCCTTCCAGAATTAGTCGTAAACGTTTGATGGTGACTCGTTTTCCGGTAACTTCAGACAACAGCTTCCATAACTTCGGCGCTAAATCTCGCTGGACGGTATTCTGGCTATAGCCCATGACTTGAATGGTTTTGAGTTTTTTGCCCGCTAAGGCTTGACTCAGGATAGTCTTTTGGGCGTCGTTCAGTACGTTTCCTGTTTTCTGGGCAATCCAATACTCGGCTAATTCAACCAGCTTTATGACCTCTGCATCTGCCATCTGGCATTCCAATTTGTGGCTCTAATGACCACGCTAGCATAAAACTGAATTTTTTGAATTTTTTGAATAATATGATACTTCTGTTCAGTGAAAGTCCTGACTTTCCTGAATACCACGGTTGAATAATTCGTCGATTAAGTTATTGATTTTTCGACCATTAAAGCATAATTGTATGGCGTTTCTGTCTTACCGGTGTAATATTAAGAGAATTTACGCAAATGAGTGGTACGGCGCTAACTGGAATGCCACTGACTGGTGTGCTGGTGGGCCCTTGCGAAGTCGGGTGGGCCCTTGCGAAGTCGAAACCCAACCTACGCTCTATCAAAGGTTTCGGCGATTCCTTAATGCAAACCACCCATAATTCGTGCCGTTTGCCTCGCTTGTTGCGAAAATCCTTGACTTTTTTGAATTCTTCAATTATGCGAGTAAGCAT
>NZ_JAVKBY010000021.1:0-59114 GCF_040222985.1 Coleofasciculus sp. F4-SAH-05 | reverse complement strand
ATGAGTAGTGCTGTTACTCTTAACTCCAGTAGGTAGACTAGCTTAAAATCTGCGAAAGTCTTGCGGTGAGATAATCCGAGAGTAATTTCAAGGGGAAATTTCCCCTTAAGTTGACACCAATGGGCAATGCCGTGCCCCTACAGGTGGTGTGACTCAGCTCGCATCCGATTACAGTGTCAACGATTGCGGATTTGTTTCAATCAACTTCGCCAAATCTTGCAGGAAAGCTGCTGCATCAGCACCGTAAACAATCCGGTGATCACATGTCATATTCACCTGCATCTGATTCCGTACACCCATCATGCCATCCGTTGTCGCCACAACTTGCGGACGTGATGCGCCAATGGCTAGGATTGCCCCTTGTCCGGGAGGTAAAATCGCATCAAAACGGTCAACACCGTACATCCCTAAATTCGAGATGGTAAACGTACCGGAACTATATTCCTCCGGTTGCAACTGCTTGCGTCGGGAGCGTTCTACCAACCCTTTCCAGGTGCGAGACAAGGAATAAATATCCACCTCATCGGCTTTTTGTAACGTCGGTGTAATCAGTCCTCCATCTGCCATAGCCACAGCGACAGCCACATTGATGCCAGCGTGATACTGAATCCCCTTTTCCGTATAACAAGCATTGATCGTGGGATGTTGTTTTAATGTCACAGCGACGGCTTTCGCTAATAGGGCGGTCATGGTTACGCCCTTAGGCTTAATTTGTTTATACAGCTTATCCAATTCATTGGTAGTGATAGTATACCCTACCCGGAAAGCTGGCACCTGAAGACTCGCCACCATATTCCGCACCACGGCATTTTGCAGGGTGTTGAACGGAACCACTTCACCGAGGGGGACAGAAATCGGTGTCGTGGGTGTCGCCATCGGTTGAGCCGCAGGCTGAGATGGTGAGTGTTGCGGTGCGGCGCTGGGTTCGGGTTGGGGAGTTTTGCCAGCAGCGGCTTCCACATCTTCTGCCACAATGCGTCCGTGAGGACCACTACCCGTCAACGTATCAAGTTCAACCTTCAACTCCCTGGCTAATTTCTTAGCCCTAGGAGAGGCGACAGTGCGTCCATTACGGCGACTGGGGGTATCTTGCGCTTGGGGAGCGGCTGAGACAGTAGCAGGTTCAGGTTCAGGTTTTGGCGTTTGATCAGGTGGAGTACTGGCTGGGGCTGAGGCGGAACTGGATTGGGAGGCTTGTTGTTTAGCCGTCTCAATTTCGTCAGGAGTTTCGGCTAGTAGGGCAATTGCCTCCCCGACAGGTACGGTTTGACCTGCGGGTACAGTAATGACGGCTAGATAGCCTTCATAGAACGACTCCACATCCATATCCGCCTTGTCAGACTCAACCACTACCACGGTTTCGCCTTTCTCTATTTTGTCCCCTGGGGATTTCACCCAAGAGACAATTTTGCCTTCGGTCATGGTGGAGCTAAGGGCGGGCATGAAAACTTCGTGGATCATGAGGTGGTATTCCCAATGAACTAGGCGTTAAATAACAATAGCATTTGCCAGATCGCATTTTAGCGTGATGACGGGTTCTCAAACTATAAAGGTCGAAAATAGGGAACAGGGAATGGGGAACTCTTAACAGGGAACAGGAAACAGGGATTACCCACCCGCCCCTAAATCTGGGTGCTTCTCCATACCAACCTACAATAGAATTAGCCGCTTACTAGAAAGCTGATGGATTGGATGGTCAAGTCTGGCAAAATTTCTTTGATGAGTCTCGCTAGTATGATATTCATGCTGACGGCTTGCACAGGCGTCAGTAATCGCCCAGAAACGACAGTTACAGCCGCTAAGCCTTCACCTGATGAAACGATTTCCTCATCGACTGAGCCAGCCCCCGATTCTCCAGGTAACTCGACTCCCCAGCAAAATTTTTCATCGGCTCAGACTCCGGCGGCTAACCGGGAAGATTATCGTTCCATTGATCTATCCCAACAAGCAGATAGGATGAGTTTAACCGGTAGCAATCCAAACGCGATCGCACTCTCGGCGTTTGGTAGTAGCGACGCTGACACGGATTCACCCACCGTGGATGTCTCCTATCCTCAACCGGATCAGGCAATTGTGATTCTGACTCAAACTGGATTAAAGGATGATTCTGTGCAAGATATCCGATATCGCGTTGATTTTCAGAAAAATCCCTCTGCTCAAGCTAATGAACAATGGCAGATGATTTGGGCAGGATCTCAGTTCAAATGTTACCCTGGGCGCGGTCATCAAGACTGGGCACCTGAACTTTGTTTGTGAGCGGGTTTTCTGGGCGCACGTCGGTGCGCCCCTGCAGTAGACAAATTATCGACATCCTAATGATTCGCGAGTCTCTACCCCCGTTTTCGAGTTAATGCCACTGGCTTTAGTGCAGAGATTTTGGACTTGTAGTTTGGGTTAGATTCATATTAGATATCTCCAGTTCAGCTAAATTTTGACCGGAGAAATCCATGGCACTTAGATCAGATACACCGTCATTAATAAGCTGTCTGGCAGAGGAATTAGCAGCTTGGGCAGATAGGGGAACTAAAACCAAAACCAACGCCAGAATTAGAGCAGCGAGTCCTTGAATAGACTTAATAATACTTACTTTCATTACCACGGTTGCCGAAAACATCTTTTCTGGTGTAGCTTACGCCAAATCTTGACCACATCGGTATAACTGATAAGGAATACCAATCCGGTAATGTTGACTCGGATCAAGGATACAGCTTTTTTGGTTCGCGATCGCAAGAGTTTGGGGATAGTCTCGCCGCTTCAAACCGGGAGCGATTACCCAGAGATTCAATTGAGACACGGAGGGTATAGCTAATTTGGATAACTGCTGCCAGACTTGATCATATCCCTGTTGGCGACTTAAAAATGCGATCGCGCGATCGCCCTGTTGACTTCCACCCTCTGAATCTAATGCCAAGGCAAAGCTCAATCCTAATCCTACATCCTGAAGATCCTTATATCCCATCACCATGATCAGGGGAACCGTGGGTTCAATTGTCATATTTTGCGCCACCTGCTGAGGATAATAGGGTTTGAGAAACACCAAATTAGCCACAACACAAACCGTACTCACCAGAGAGATAGCCAACGTTAACATGATTACCCCTCTCCCCTGCACCCCTGCATCTGTGCGCCTAGACGCGCCATGGCGCGTCTCTACATTTACGGTTAAACTCGCAGCCAATAGCGCACAAATCGCCGGATAATAAACAAAGTTATAACGGGGGACAATGGAGATATCCTTACCTAATCCGTAAATAATTGCCAGAAATTGCAGCAATACAGCCAAAGTAAACCCGAATAGCGTTAACGTGGCTAACTGAGTTGAAGGCTGATGCAGCAGTCGTTTAACTCCCACGCCTCCCCGCCAAATAATCCACCCACCCAACAAGAGAGTTAATCCTCCCATGGGTATCACAATCCACAAGGGTTGATTTTCCACGGGTAAAGCAATCATCATCAGGAACCAACCCACCAGTAATTGCACCAAAGGCGTAATACTATCCGGTGGCGGTAGCCAATTGGTTTCTTGTCGCCCCATATCTGCCAAAAGCATACCCCACCACGGCAGATAGCTAACTGCCATTCCCGCCATTACCAGCGCCACAGCACTCCAACTCCCACTAGGGTTACGCCGACGATACCAAATCATCCCGGAAATGAGGGTCAAAATTTGGGCAATGACAGCCAGAAGAAAAAAGTAGTGGACATAACAACCGATACTGTTCACCATACCCCAACCTAGCCATAGCCAAGGGGAAGGCAATTGCTGATCATAAAGACGCTGCTGAATCGGGATTAATGCCAAAAGTGCCAGAATAATCAGCAACATCGGCAACGTGTAGTGACGCGCTTCCTGAGACAAGTAAACCGCAAAAGGAGACACCGCCATTAACGCAGCGGCGATTAATCCCGCGATTGGCGAAAAGATGAGACGATTGAGAACGTAGATTGCCGCGATCGCACTAACTCCAATTAATGCTGGAAATGAACGCAACACCCACGCCAGGGGTTCGGTTCCCGTAAACCTTAGCCACGAATGCATTAAGCAAAAGAATAAGGGGGGATGCGTGGATTCTTGGGCAAGGGTTTGGGCAATATCTCTACAGCTAGCCTCCGGTTGCAGAGTGAAGAGTTCTTGGAGGGTGGACAAAGAAAATACCACATCTAATGGTAAATCATTATACTCCCGTCCCAGACTAAAGAAAGCCGTGAGAACTTCATCCAGCCACAGAGGTTTTAAATCAAGATGCCAAAATCGGAGGAGGGTTCCCAGGATAATGATTCCAGTAAGGATAAAATAATGGTGAGTCAGTTTTTGGCGTAGGTGCATAGTTAGGATTTTCGCGCAAAAACCACTCTAGCGAGAATTGGGTTAATTTGAGCGATTGAAATCGCAGCTACACAAACAAAGTCCGCCTGCGCGGACTGGGTTATAAGTATTAGTAGCGAGCAAGATGCTCAATGTAGCGAGCAAGATGCTAGCACTACGGCAAGGTATGGCACGTAAATGTGTAGGGGCGGGTTTCACTACTATCTCTTCGGTTGCACCCAGATGCAACTAAACCCGCCCCGATTCGCCGGTTTCTTGGACTGGTCTAGATTTAATCTTCATGGTGATGCTCCTGAACATGCCTTTGAAGCACTGACTGGAACGTTATTTGAGCGCTGGTGTTATCGGGAGTATGCCGATCAAATTAGGCGAGTCGTCTTCGTTAATGGTGCAGGTGGCGATGGTGGTGTTGAGGCATATACTCAACTGAAGGATGATCAGGTTATCGGATTGCAAGCGAAGTGGTTTAGAGAACCTCTGGAGTCTTCTCAGATAGAACAGATTAGAACGTCTTTAAAGACCACATTCCGCACTTAAACTTGAAGTGTGTTTTGTAGTACAATGAGGGATAGTAATCGCCCCCTAAAATAAGTATTTATACTTATTTTTTTTTTTGCAAATAATAAATCAGCCAAAACAATGGGTAAAAACTGTCAAAAAATCGAAATAAAAAACCTTGATCATTTAGGGATAATAGCCATTACCTCCAATAGGCGTAGATCTAGCGAAGCTGACACCAGGGGCAATCTAGCTCAAAACCCTTGTCCTATAAGCGTTCCAGAAACCTTAATGCTCTGTCATTTCAGTTCGTCTAGCCCGTCCATTGTCACCTTCTAATCAAAATGTTTGAGTTATTACTTAATTATCAAGTACTATTAGTGGGCTATCGCCCATCACCATAGGGACGCTTCGCGGCGGCGCGAAGGCAAGCTCCGCGCCGAGCCTGCGGTACGCTCCCCCTCGCGTTGCTAGTTTCTGCAAAAGGAGTACAAGGAGTATACAGATGCGCTTACCAGATTTTCTAATTATTGGAGCAGCCAAGTCTGGAACAACAACACTTTATAAATACTTGTGCCAGCATCCTCAAATATATATGAGTGTACCTAAGGAACCTAATTTTTTTGGAGATGACGGATGTTATGCTAAAGGATTAGATTGGTATACCTCTCTATTTATAAATGCTAAATCACATCAATTCTGTGGTGAAGCATCAACTTTTTATACTCTTAATTTTACATCAACAACACCCCTATTTTCCTACAAATTACAACCAGTTACTGTGTCTAAATGTGCTGGTAGAATAGCAAAAATAATACCCAATGTAAAGCTAATATATATCATGCGAAATCCAATAGATCGAGCTTACTCTCATTGGTCACATCACATGAGAATCGCACAATATTTAGACCTTAAAGAAAATACAAGCAAAAGATATGTTACTAAAATTATGGTGGAACGCTTTGAAGATAACATGAGACACCAATTATTTTATTTAGAAAATAGTAATTATATGGAGCGAATAGAACAGTATCTTTGCTACTTTCCCAGAGAATCTTTTCTTTTTTTATTTATGGATGATTTAATCCACGCAACAGCAGATACACTTCGCAAGGTTTGTAATTTTTTGGAGATTGATGAAATTGATTTAACCAAAGGAGAGTCGATTTGGGCGAACGATAAACGTTACCATTTTGACAATATCATACGTTCACGTATAACGACTCCTTTGAAGTCAATTCCCGGTGTTTCCCGCGTAGCTTCTTTGTTACCGCAAGGGTTGCACGATTGTGTTTATCAGGGACTAAGACAACTACCCACTGGGAAGCAGATTGAACAGAAATACTTACCGCCACCGATGCTTCCAGAAACCCGTAAGATATTAATCGAAAGGTTTCGGGAGCCGAACCAAAAACTTGCTGAGTTTCTGAACTGTGACTTATCCCACTGGTCAAAATAAAGCACCAAAGCCTAATCATACTGCTAAACCTAGAATTGTTAAGCATCAATGCTTAATGCAAAACCGGCTTTGTATACCGAATAATTAACCGTCAGTTCTGCAAGAACATCTATAAAATTGGGTGGTAAATTTGAAGAAAACTGCAAATCAGGATCTGTATATCCGAAAACTTCAGGAAGCAAATCATATATCTCTTTTATAAAACCAACATAATGACCAAAATTTTTAGGCAAAAATATGACGGATGCCTTTTGCGTTTCTCTTATCTTTCTCAATAAGTATAGGGTATTATTATCATCAGAACAGTTATCAAAAATAATAGGTTTTATACCAAATTTTTGTAATTGATTAATAATGTTTTCTACATAACTACCATTGTTATATGATATTACGATAACAGGTATTTTATTCGGGTTTTCTTTAATTGATAATTTTATATTTTCTAAATGTAGTATAGACAATAGAAATATATAAATCTTTGTATGAATATTACTCAACTATTTATTGACACGATACTTCATAAATAAACGGATACGCTGGATAGTGTGTAAATATAGTCGCATACTGATACTTAATCACTCAATTTTGCAAAAAGCGATAGTCTTCATTGAATACTCTGATTTTGCTTATTTGTTTTACGCCAAAAAGTTAGTTTTGTTATAAAAATTCATAAGTTTATTACAAGTACAATGCAAATTTATTATCACATTTAATTATTTAACGACGGCTTTAGAATAAGCAGTTTGAGAGAAAGTACATTACCTTCAATACCGTAGTTTAGACTAGATGGCGTAGATCTAGCAAGGTTGTCACCGGAGACAATCCTGTAATCTATCGTGCTACATTTTGAAGTGCGGAATGTGGATTAAAGACATGACGTCATCCTTGTAGTGCGAGCATCTTGCTCGTTACTAATACCCAATTTAAATGCATAAAAGCTTATCACTTTTCTAGTTCAGTCCGCGTAGGCGGACTTTGTTTGTGTAGCTGCGATTTCCAATCGCCCTTTTATCCCTTTGTTTGCGCCCTTTTATCCCCTCTGCACAATACCATCCTGGACACTGGCTCTACGATAACCCCTTGAGGGTAAATTTTTCAGATCAAATTGCTCACCGTTTTCGCGTTTCCAAATCTTGTAATTAGAAAACGTGAGTGGGGTTTGAGGTTCGCACTCTTCCGGGATATGATCGGCTAAAACAAAATACACTGCACCCTCTCCCATAACCTGGGCTAACCCATTTCTGTTAACCACCACTGAGGTTCCCTCATCAATACCTATCCCCACGACACTATCAGCGATTCCATCCCGAAGTTGACGCGCCATGAATGTCATCAATCGACCCATGCGATCGCGATCGCTAAAATGGGTGTCTATAATCGTACCCTTCATCAGCGACCAATTGAACAGATCATAACTAAACAGAATATCTTCATAGGGATCATCTAAGGCATACTCACTATCAACCGCATCCGAACAGGCGTTATAGATAAACTCACCTTGAATCATCGCCCCCGCACTGGTTCCCCCAATCCCACCGCCCTTAGCGCCAACGGATTTAATCGCGTCTGCTGTCGCTGTATGCTTAAAATTGCGGGTATAGTCGCACTGATCACCACCTGCAAAAAATACCACCTCAGCTTGGCGAATTGTATCCGCCACATCTGAAGAATTAGCATCATCTCGACTACGAATAACCAAGGTTTCAACCGAATCCACCCCATTCATCGCCAGAATCGGTTCATTATAGCCAGCCGAACCCGATGAGCGAATCACAACCACATCAATCTGAGCCGAACAGTCGGTGCAACCTCTCGCCTGATTAATCATCCACTGAATCGCTTCATCCACATCAGCCCCCCCGCCACCTAAGTCAAAAGCAATACCTGCGGGAACATTGATATCAGTCGAATTGCCATCAAAATAGCGGATAACCTTGGCGGATGCTGGTGCAACCCACAGCGATAAGCACACAAATACTATTGCTACCAGCTTGATGATTTTGGCAAGGGGCAAGCCAGAGGTAGATTGACAATGACGATAACCCATAGAATTATTGGAAAATAAACCCCGATATCAATAGTGGCACCAGTAAAAGGGCAGATATAACTGCCACAACCGTGACTGGATCTACATTGATAACGTTTTTTTCAGGTTTATTGCTCATCGAACACCCTCCCAAATTGACTAAATACTGCTTTACTACCCGACTGGGTAAACTGCTGTCCCTATCTTACTGCCAACTGGGTGATCAAGATGGCAGATGAGGGATGAAACAGTCTTAGTACAAAGATCTAGAAAAGTACGTTTGGTTGTCTTGTAGGGGCGGGTTTCACGGCTCACATTTTTTTCCAGCCCCGATGTAACTAAACCCGCCCCGATCAAGGTGCGAGGATTCTCTAACCAATCACCAATGACGCATGACTAATACGGGTCTTGCTGGATAGAAGCGTCTCTATGTATCCTACTGATGGAACGGTTTGTCAATAAAAGGTGCTGTCATGGCTAATTCAAAAAACGTCCTGGGTACAGAACTAGAAACCTGTTGCACATCTCCCATGACTGGATTTTACCGGGATGGGAAATGTAGTACTGGAGGCGGTGACTTTGGCGCTCACGTTGTTTGCGCTCAAGTTACCGAAGAGTTTCTGGAATTTACCAAACAGCGTGGGAATGACTTGAGTACACCCCTTCCCGGATTTAACTTTCCCGGTTTAAAACCAGGCGATCGCTGGTGTCTATGTGCGTCTCGTTGGCAAGAAGCCCTCGAAGCTGGCGCTGCACCTCCTGTGGTTTTGTCTGCTACTCATGCATCGGCGTTAGAATATGTTTCCTTAAGTGAACTTAAACAACATGCTCTTGATGCTCAAGGTGCCTAAAAACTTGTGGAATTTTTAATCCAAACGTATTTGAGAGTTTGTGATGTTATGTCCGTTTGTGTTTAACTTGTTTCTAGAGCAATAGGTGCGTTACGCTTCGCTAACGCACCCTACAATTAACTCATGAAAGAACCGGATTAGAATCAGTATCAACATTGTCTAAAGCGGGTTTTAGAACCTGCCAAGCTTGTTGCGCTTCGGGTAAAAATTGATCTCGTGCGGCTTTAGCTTCGGCAAACTTGATTAACGTTTTGGCAAAACTCTTATCCGTCGCCTGCTGCATTTGTTCGGGAGTCAGGGGTTCGGGGCTAAAGAGTGCCTCAATTACCGGACGCAACTCCAACGCCTGCTGCTGTATCTCTTCTAGGGTAACTCGTAAGCTGGCTAAATTCGCGATCGCCTTCACCGCCTGAATGATTTCCGGCTCATCTTCTGGCGATTCAACGGCTGATGGGGGTCCAACCACAATTAAATCTTCACTGCTTAACCCATCGGCAAAACTATTCTCATCTAAGCTGGTATCCTCTGGGTCATCCATCCGGCGTTCGATTTCTTCCAGCGCCTTTTTGCGACTGCGCTCACTATCCGTTCTGCCGCTGACTTCGATAAATAAACCCAGTTCCTTTAAATGTTTGGTGGTGTACTGAATAGTCGATTTGGTCATAATCGTTTCGATAAACAATAATTATAAACTACGATAAACTGTTATATCTTCAAAGAAAAACCAACGGCTTATCCTTCAACGGCGCAAACGCCTCAGCATCAAACCGATATAAAGAGGCTGGACGTCCTGCTCCCCGTGAGGATTTTAGACCAGTATCGGCTAAAAAACCCAACTTTAACAAACGGGTGCGGAAGTTAGAATAATCTGAGAAGTTTTCGCCTAAAACAGTAGTATAGAGTTGATACAAATCACTCAGCGTAAAAACATCGGGTAATACGTCAAACGCGACAGGACTATACTCCAACTTATTCCGCAAACGCTGATATCCATACTCGATAATTTTGCCATGATCGAAGGCTAGGGAAGGTATTTCCTTAACCGGATACCACGCAATACCACTCACTCCCTCAGCAATGAACTGTGCTTCTTCAAACCGAACTAAGGCAAAGTAGCTAACCGATAGGTAACGAACGCCAAAGCTTTTTGGGGATTCCCTAGGATCGCGATTCGGACCACCAAAGGTGTAGAGTTGTTCCAAGTAGAGATTATTCACCCGAATTTTTTCTACCAGAACCCGATGGGCGGCATTTTCTAGGGATTCTCCCTGGCGCACCAGTGTTCCAGGCAAACTCCACTGACCGGAAAAAGGTTCATCCCGGCGCATGATTAACAGCACCAAGACGCGGTTTTGTTGAGTATCGACAGAAAAAATAACAGTGTCAACACTGACTTTGAAGTCAGCTAACGCTGGTTGGTTGCTCGGTTTGATGCCGCGTTCTGACATGGTTATCCAAAACTGTGACGTTTTGAACTTAAAACAGTGATAGTCCCCCTAAAAGTATAGCTAAGAACGTCCATCTTCCGGAGTCACCGTTGATCAAGCATATAATTTTTCTCGATTGATATAGTCTTTGACAGAAGGTGTTATGACATCTGGATCTCCTTTTTCACGATAGGCTGTGGAGGAAACTCCAGGAACATTCAGATCCGCGATCGCAACGTGAGTTCCAAGCTGCCTCAATCTCTCTAAACCTGCCTTGTCTATGTCATACCCGGGACGCGGTACAATCAGTAACTGTACCTGGCTGAGTAATTCTTCAATCCGATACCAACGGGGTATCTGATTGACTAAATCCGAACCCACCACGAGAGTATAGTTCACCTCATCCCCCCAAATTTCCTTGGCTTTGGCTAAGGTTTCCAGAGTTCTGCTACGACTCAACTCCTCATGTACGCCAATATTATTACGCGGTGTTTCAATTTCGGAAATTAACACCTCTAACATCCGCTTGCGGTGTTCTAGGGAGGTTTGGTGAGACTTAAACGGATTATCTGACGCCCAGACAGCGACTTTGTTGTAATGGTTGGACAACCATTCGAGAATGGTCTGATGGGCTGCCGTGGGGGGATCAGCACTCGTTCCGAATAAGGCAATAGTGGTCATATCAAGTCCAATAGCATCGTCATTATAGATTGGGCAGGGGGATACAGATACAAGAAACAAGCATGTTATCTTCGACCCTCGTGTAGGGGCGCGACCCGCTTGCACAAATCAACAATTATATCCACTCAATTTGCTCGGGTCGCCCTTTACTCAAATGTCTGTTTCAGAAAGTGTTTTTGTCGTTATTTTTTTTCTTTAAATACTACATCATATCTAAATTTAGACATCGGCGGCTTTTTGATTTAATCGTTTTTTCGTCTGTTGAGTAAGCTGTTTTAATGCATCAGAAACGTCTACTTGTAGAGGCTGGGGATCATCAAGTTTACGGATTGAATCAGGAATCATTTTCACCGTCATCGCTGTACGTTTTTTGATGTCCGCTAACAGTTCCGGTGGGTTTAAGCGTTTACCCTCTTTAACCATCAGTTGAAGCAGGGGCTGTTCATTTTCTTGAGGAGATTCGGATGCCATTGCTAGTCGATCTTTGCTAATTTTCCAGTCAACGTAATGGCGGAAAACTTGTTTGCGTCCAGGATAGGTTTCTTTGCTACTCGACTGCTTCATTGTGGGAATGCCATCCATTTCCACCAGTTTGTACACCCCATTAACTGGTTTACCTGTCACTAATCGTGTACCGACGCCATAACCGTCAATAATACCACCCGCCTGTTGAATTTTAGCAATCTCCCATTCATCCATGTCACCACTGGCAAAGATTTTCGCATCCGGTAGCAGCGAGTTCACTTGTTTAGAGAGATCAGCAATATCTCCAGAATCTAAGCGCACGCCTGCAACTTTTGCCTGATTTGCTTTAACCTGTTCTGCCAGACGTTGAGCCGCCGCTACTGTATTGTATGTATCAATTAATAGAGGTGCAGTGGGAAAATAGCGTTGAAATGCACTAAATGCCTCATCCTCACTCCCCGATACAGCAGCAATTGCCATCACCAGCGAATGTGCCATTGTGCCACTGGGTTTTTGGTTTAACTTCAGCGCGGCGACCACATTTGAGGTAGAATCAAACCCGGCGGCTAATGCTGCCCGTGCTGCCCAGATTGACCCTTGCGGACTAAACGCACGGCGAGTGCCAAATTCCAATAGCTTGACATCCTCTCCAGCGACATCTCGCATTCGCGCTGCCCGAGTCGCAATCAGGGTTTGGTAATTAATTGTATTGAGAATATAAGTTTCTACCAGTTGGGCTTGCCATAGGGGGGCTTCTACCCGCATCAGGGGTTCATGGGTGAATACGGCGGTTCCTTCGGGTAAAGCCCAAACATCGCCAGCAAATCCTCCTGACTTGAGGACTGACCAAAAGCTTTCGGGGACTTGATCAAATAGTCCTGTTGCCTGCAACGCCTCTATATGGGATTCGGAGAATTGAAGCTTTTCCAGATAATCTAATGCCTGTGCTAAACCCATGGCAATTAAATAGCCAAAGCCGTTAGGCAAACGTCGCACGAATAACTCAAAGCTGGCGCGTCGATTCTCTAACCCTTCACCAACATAGCAAGCTGCCATGGTCAGTTCATAGAGATCGGTTAATAGGCTGTAATCGCTTGGGGTGAGGGTGAGTTGCTGATCTTCCTGTGGCATAAGTTTCAAAAGAGTATTGTAAAGTTTCAATAAGAATATAGTCAGATGTAGTCATGTTGTGTAATATATAGACATGAAACTCTCAGACTATGCCAAAAAAGCAGGAATCAGTTATCGAACTGCTTGGAGGTGGTGGAAACAAGGAAATTTGACAGGTCATCAATTGCCGTCTGGTACGATTATCATAACGTCGGAGGCGATTGAGGACAACTTGAAACCTGACTTGATAGCTTGTATTTATGCAAGAGTTTCCAGCGCCCAAAACAAAGATGATCTAGATCGACAAGCAGAGCGGTTAAAAGATTATGCAATTGCCAGAGGCTACAAAATTTATAAAATTGTCAAAGAGATTGGAAGTGGTTTAAATGACAATCGAAAACAATTGGCTAAAATTCTAGTAGACCCAAACTACAATATTTTGATTGTAGAACATAAAGACCGTTTGGCTAGATTTGGAACGAATTATATAGAAATACTCCTCAAAGAATTAGATAAAAAGATTGAAATTGTTAATCAGAGTGACGAGAAACAAGATGAATTAATGGACGACTTAATAGCAATTATTACCTCGTTTTGCTCGCGAATTTACGGATTAAGAAGGTCGAAAGGAAAAACCGAAAAGATTATAGCCGAGTTAAAATCTCACGGACAATAATGCGACTAGCGGAAAGACATACTATATTTGACTATACTTTTACCAACTATTGTGCAGTTTGTTCTGTCTGTATTCAATAACTTTCAGTTGGATAGCTAATGGATTAGGAAAACTAGCAATAAACGCTAAGTAGGTAGGGACAATAAAAGTTAACGGCACAGATCGTCATTCGTCATTCGTCATTCGTTTATGTAAGCATTCAGGGGCTAACTGATCCAGTTCAGAAGGGTTGTAGTGAACATCCAACCGCTGTCGAGACAATGCCCGCAGAAGTCGGCGCAAATTTTTCGGCTGCATAACTATACCTAACAAATCAAAACAACTTGCCTTAATCAATGTGGAGCGTTTGGCAGACTTCGGTGCAGCAGCCGCAGTTAAGCCTGCTTATGCCATTATACGATCAGGCGTTTAAGTTTGCTGGACTCTCGTAGCGAATGTTGGGGTTTCCCTCCATGAGTGCAACAAATTATTACAGAATGTCAAGGATGTAAACGAAAATTTATACAAATAGGGAATAATCGGGCGTTTGACTGAACCTTGAGAAAAGTATTGCAAACATAATCAAATAAATGTTGCAAAATACTGTTTTTGTGTGGTGTATCCCTCATAATTAACAAGTGAATTGCATACCAATACACCAATTTAAATCTGATTGAGATTTACTCTATTAGGAGGACAAGGTTATGAATATTTCCAAACTGTTTGCAGAAATGACCCAATATATATCAGAAGCGGTTGTGAGAATTTTCGGTCCCAGTGACGATGCTTATCCGTCTACGGGCGTGCAACCCTTCAGTGGTGAACCTTTCCACGAACCCAGAAGAGCGGATTGGTAACCTCCGATAACAATCGGTAAAAAATCGGTAATTTTTCATGGGTTCATTCCCAAAAATAAGTTGGTGAAGATATGTTAAGTCTCTTCACCAACTTTTATTTAAATAAGTAGGTGGACACAATTAAAGTTAACTGTTGAGATTAGGGAACAGGGAACAGGGAACCACAATCCCAACCCTAGAGGACAAAGGCGAATCAACACGTTTCCCCAACCCAGGAAAATGCTGAGATCGGTGAGAATGACACCACCAATCATGAGGACTCCCCAGAAATAAAGTAGCCAATTGAGGCGTTCAACTTTTACCCAAAAGTTGGTGAGTACCACCATCGCTGTAGTACCAATTAGGGTGATTCCTATACCGTTAACTTTCTGCGATTAACCATTTTTGTGTTTTTCATTATTCATTAAAGATTCTAAAAATTTTTACGCAGTCTTGTAAATTAGTCTTAGCAAAATCAGGAGTTTTATCCCAACTAATCGGCTGAAATTCACTTATTTTTATCGGCTTCATATCTTCAAATGACCATTGTACCTCTGCCGCATCTAGAGAGGGTTGGCGATAAGCAATTTTAACATTTTTGACCGTATTTTCATTGGCTATTCCTTTAAAACAACGACTATGCTCAGTTTGCCAAAAATACTCCTGTCCAATTAGTACATCATCAGTTTTGACAAACACTAAATACCGACTACCCGGACGGTCAAACTCGGCTGATTCGCCATAAAAATAATTGCCATCGGGTAAATTTGTAATCGTCGGCTTACGGTGATCAACTCTTGGTGGTTTGGGTAAAGGGGGTGGGACAGCTTTAGAAGCGTCTGGAGTGGGCGAAGGAGGTATCTCAGGGGAGACAGAGGGTGTATTAGGGACTTGTTCAGGAGTCGGTAAGACAACTATCTCTGGGGGTACAGATGAAATCGTGGGCGTGGGGAGGGGTGAAACCTTTAGTGTTTCTGTGGGAAGGGGTGAGACATTCGGGGTAATCAGGGGAAAGGAAAAATCAGCGGGTGTTTCTGATACAGGGGGTGAGGGACTCTGGGCATTTTCAGGGGATTTAGAGGACTTACAGCCAAACAAACCAAGTCCCACAACCGTGAGAATCACCAACCACTGAATCCTGGGGATACTCCGCCAGTAAGCCTTTCGGGTGTCAGAGTGAGAGTCCTGGATATAAATATGACCCCCTTTCGAGTCTATCGTTGTCGTCAAGTCCTTTGTCATCCTGTCAACTCGAATCGTTTACCCTGCAACTCCGGGGGGGAAGGTGGTAAACACAAACACAATAACTGTCGCCAGCGCCAATGCTCCCTGAATTAAATTCCCCACCAGGGAACCCACCACAATCCCTAAACTAGCCTTAAACGCAGCATTTAACCGTAGCTCTAATTCCAACTGACGGCGAGATAAAAACTCACCGATAAATGCTCCTAACAGAGGACCAATTAAAATCCCTAACAAAGGACCTCCCACAGGTAAAGCGGGAAGACCAGGGACTACAGCACCCACGACACCCACAAGCATCAGGGCAATTAATATCCAGTAGAGCAAAGTGATAGACATCTAAACTTAACGATATCAAGGTCAACGTTCCTCAAACCCTTACAAATAACAAATGACAAATGACGATCCTAACCGTTGACATTCGACTGTACTGACTGACTCAACGTGTTCTCTAGTTTATCAGCTAACCCCTCAATCCAGCGCTCATCTTGTTTGGTGTAACTGCGGGGAGCATTCGCGCCTAAAATTAAAGCACCCTGATTGCCCAGGGGTTGACAGATGAGTCCTTGGGTATTTTCTGGCAAGTAGTCAAATTCGATTCGTCCGGGATACAGTTTCATGTCAACCAGATAAATAGGTTTTTGTTGATCGAGAACCCGCTTCAAGATAGCACCCGGTTTCACCTCTGGGTTAACCCCCAATATTCCCCGCCGTAGTAGCACCCTCCCCTGATAAAACACAACCAGCGATCGCGTTACGGTATTGGTTAATAATAAATGTGACGCCCAAGCCAGTTCTGTTTCCACCGTCTCCGGTAAACCAGGTGCCAGTTCAAACCCTTCCTCCCCGATCAAATCTACCGCATCTGGCGATCGCGGCTGCACTTGCTGCCACAGCAAACCTGTCAAAATCAATATGGCACTCAGAATCACCCCCAGTGCGTCTGAACGCGCCTGAGATTCCGTAAGTTGGTGAGTCAGCAGGCGATTGATTAACAATAGCGTCCCGCCTAATCCCCCAACAATAAACGGTAATTGTCGCAACACAGAATTTTGATCAGGTTTAGCCATTATTTGCACAGCGTTTATTGTTTTAATGGACGCAAGCCTGTCCTAACTGTTGTAGCGGTTGCTACAACACTCAACATTCACAACTCAAAACCCAAAACTCAACACTTATTCCTCCCCTGCTTCGAGTATCCGTTGAAATAAATACCCTGTCCCTCGTGCGGTGAGAATCAACTCCGGATTGCTGGGATCATCTTCCAGCTTGGCTCGCAGTCGAGAAATATGAACATCGACAACGCGGGTATCGACGTGGCGTTCTGGGGTATACCCCCACACCTCCTGTAAAATTTCTGACCGAGAGAAGGGTTCCCCAGAGCGACTGACTAATAACTCCAGGAGACTGAATTCCATCCCTGTGAGCCGAATCCGTTCGTCTCCCTTATAAACCTGTCGTTTGTTCGTATCAATTTTGATACTGGCGACATGGATTACCCCAGAACTGGGAATCCCGGAAGCACCCACCTTGTCTACCCGCCGCAATACCGAACGAATCCGGGCTTCTAACTCTTTGGGCGAAAAAGGCTTGACCACATAATCATCCGCGCCCAACTCTAACCCGGTAATTCTATCGGCAACATCACCCAATGCCGTTAGCATGATGATGGGGATATCCGATTCCTTTCGCAACTCTTGACAGACGCCGTAGCCATCCAGCTTGGGCATCATCACATCTAAAACCACTAAATCGGGTTCACTCGTGCGGAAGGTTTCTAAGGCTTCTTCCCCGTCGGCGGCGGTGACGACATCGTAGCCAATCATCGACAGGCGAGTTTCCAAGATCCGGCGGATACTCGCTTCATCATCAACAACTAGAATTTTTTCCTTATGAGTTTCCAATGGATTCAAGACTCCTAATTTACAGTCAACGAAATGTTAATTTATCAGTAGCTTATCTCTAAGATATAACGTTATACGAAGCTTTTTTAAGCTATAACGCTTTTATTTGACATTTGCTTACGACTTTTTAAGATTGGTTTAATTATTGAAAATTCCTAGCACCTTGAGATCAGGATGCCTAAAACTAAATCCATCTATGTTTGTAATCAATGTGGGGCAGAACACTCCCAGTGGTTCGGCAGATGCTCCTCCTGCGGCACGTATAACTCCTTAGAGGAGAGTATGCTGTCAACGACTGCCAACATGAGAAGTGGGGGAAGGCAATCAAATGCCCGTGCCTACACTCCGTCTCCTACCTCTGGACGCGCTCAACCGAGGTCTTCACTCAAGTTCTCAGAAATTTCCAATAATGTCCAGATCCGATTTGCTTCCGGGTATAGTGAACTGGATCGAGTGCTGGGGGGAGGGATCGTCCCTGGCTCCTTGGTATTGATTGGCGGTGATCCGGGGATTGGCAAATCCACGTTGCTGCTACAGGTGGCAAATCAACTGGCACAGGAGCATCGTATCCTTTACGTTTGTGCTGAAGAGTCGGGACAACAGGTGAAACTGCGAGCCTCTCGCCTGGGTGTTTGTGCTGCTCCGATTCAGGAGGAGGCAGATAATAATAGTGAGCAGACGAATAATGGTGCGCCCAAAAAGCGGGGGAAGTCGGCAAAGTCGAAAACGGCGAATGGGAGTAAAGCTTCCCAGGAGCAAGAGCCAAATCTGTATGTGTTGCCAGAGACAGACTTAGAGGAGGTGTTACGGGAGTTGGAGTCCCTAAAACCCCAAGTCGCCGTCATTGACAGTATCCAGACGCTGTATTTCGCGGCGTTAACCTCTGCACCCGGTTCAGTGGCGCAAGTGCGGGAATGTACCTCAGCCTTGATGCAGGTGGCAAAGCGGGCAAATATTACGTTATTCATTGTCGGACATGTGACTAAGGAAGGTGCGATCGCAGGACCAAGGGTGCTGGAACATTTGGTGGATACGGTATTGTATTTTGAGGGCGATCGCTTTGCCTCCCATCGTCTGCTGCGATCGGTGAAAAATCGGTTTGGCGCCACCCACGAAATCGGTATTTTTGAAATGGTGGATAAGGGGTTGCAGGAGGTGCTGAATCCGTCGGAGTTATTTTTGGGAAATCGGGATGAAATGAGTCCGGGTACGGCGACTGTGGTGGCTTGTGAGGGGACTCGTCCGATTTTAGTTGAGTTACAGGCGTTGGTTTCCCCCGCCAGTTATGGGGCGCCGCGTCGCTCAACCACTGGTGTTGATTACAGTCGATTACAGCAAATTTTGGCAGTCTTGGAAAAACGGGTGGGGATTCCTCTGTCTAAATTAGATGCTTATGTGGCTACGGCTGGCGGGTTGGGAGTCGAAGAACCGGCGGCTGATTTGGGGATTGCTATTGCTGTAGTGGCGTCATTTCGCGATCGCATGGTTGATCCCCGCACCGTGATGGTTGGTGAAGTGGGATTAGGGGGACAAGTGCGGCTGGTGTCGCAGATGGAACTGCGGTTAAAGGAAGCGGCAAAATTAGGATTTAAACGCGCGATCGTTCCCAAGGGTCAAGTGTTACCGGATCTGGATATTGAGGTGATCCCGGTTTCCAGGGTGCTGGATGCAATTATTGCTGCTTTACCGGGAGGATTGCGCCAGAATTCAGCAAATGAGGCAAATGAGGCAAATGAGGAAGAGGAAGATGACTTTTAGGGGTTCCGGTTTTGTTCTGAGTTGTTGGGAAAAAGAAGTTTGTTATTATCAACAACAATAATTTCCCAGGAAATATCCTCTGTCCCTTCCTGCGATCGCAACCTATCCAGAACCACTCTAAAAGACTGTCACTCAGTATGCAAAAATTCCAGATAGGCTTGACTCATTTCCTTCACCGCCACCTCATACAACTGCTGACCATGTTCCGGTTTAGCTAAGGCGGGATTAGATCCCATGCGTCCATCGGGATAGCGGCGGCGGAAATCTGTCGCACCGTAAATTGGATGTCCAGATGCTATATTAGCCGCTAAGGGGGCTTTCTTGATCGCTTCCGGATAAAGGTATTGAGTTAACGCCACTTCGCTGGGTGTGGCGTGAGAGCCTTCCTGATTGCCATACAGTTGCTTGGCTAATTTATAAACCGAATTACAGGTAAACCAGTTGGCAAGGCGACATCTTACTTGATCACTATGGGGAATGTTGAGATCCCAGAGATAGGCGTAACTCTCAGAAAAGGCAGCTTTCAGGGTAGCCACGTTACCACCATGACCATTAATAAAGAAAAATCGGCTAAATCCAGCCCGGGTTAAGCTGACTAAATAATCTTGGATGACATGAATTAAGGTACTAGGTTTCAGGCTCATCGTACCAGGAAACCCTGTATGATGCAGCGCCATACCCACGCTAATCGTGGGACTAACGATCGCATTGGTTGCTTCACCCACCCCTCGCGCGATCGCTTCGGCACAAATCGCATCAGTACCAATTAATCCCGTTGGTCCATGTTGTTCAGTTGAACCAATCGGCAGAATAATTCCCGGCGATCGCTTCAAGTACTCCTCAACCTCGATCCAGGTCATTAAATGTAGCAGCATTATCCCTTCTAAAAAAGTGAAAGCAGGTGGACTAGGGTGACCAGCCTCCTGCTTTGTTTCTGTAAGACCCCTCATTCTGTCATACTTGCGTATGACATGTATTACACTATCTTTAGTGTATGTCACCATGGGGAAATCGGCAATAAAGTTACGCAAATTGTTTTAAGTCTTCAAAAATTCACCGGGTATAGTCACACCAGCCGAATCTTGTGTCACTCTAGACGTAGAGTTCTATTTCTATATCGTTTCAACACCATGATTTTGGTGTATATCTTGGCTTAAACGTTCAGATACCCAAATTCCTTACCATTTATTTATGCTTTCTGTCGATCTACCGCAAAGCCCTTCTACTCCAGAACTGGCACAATCTAACCGCATTCTGGTTGTAGAAGACGAGGATCTCATCCGAGAAATGCTGATGTTGTCCTTACAAGAGGAAGGTTATGACGTGGTGACGGCTGCTGATGGTCGTACCGCTTTAACGCTTCTTTCTGAGGGCGACTCCAATGACCAGGAGAACCACTTTAGCCTGTTGATCCTAGATTTGATGCTGCCTCAGGTTAACGGACTCGATCTATGTCGCTTGATCCGGTATCAGGGAAATTCTATCCCCGTCTTGATTCTCAGCGCCAAAGCTAGTGAAACGGATCGGGTTTTGGGTTTGGAAGTCGGTGCCGATGACTACTTGACCAAACCCTTTAGTATGCGGGAATTAATTGCCCGTTGTCGCGCCCTGCTGCGTCGCCACCGCTATAGTTCCATACCGCAAACGCCGACGTTACAGTTACGGGACATTACCCTCTACCCCCAAGAATGCCGCGTCACGGTGCGTGGCGAGGAGGTGAATCTCTCGCCCAAGGAATTCCGACTGTTGGAATTGTTTATCGGGTATCCCCGCCGGGTGTGGTCTCGCGAACAGTTAATTGATCAGGTTTGGGGACCAGATTTTCTCGGCGATACCAAAACCGTCGATGTTCACATTCGCTGGCTGCGGGAAAAATTAGAAAAAGACCCCAGTCAACCGGAATACCTAATTACCGTTCGTGGTTTCGGCTATCGGTTTGGCTAATTAATTTTAGATGCGACACCGGCGATCGCATCTTACCCAAATCAGTGCCGACATCGCTCTGTCTGTCGAAAGGTTACAATGTCTAGACCATCGCTCGGCAATAGTCTCATTGATCACACCCATGACCCTCTTGACATTTCTCTTGGGTCTAGCTCTAGGAATTGGGGTTGGCTTATGGTTACAACACCGCACCAAACAGCAGCTCAAGCAAACCTTGGAGTTGTTACCAGTCAATTCGACCAGTAACTCGTTTCCCTTAGAGTCTCGTCTACGGGGAGCGATTGTCCAAGCGAATCAGCAGCGCCTTGTCTTAGAAGACCAACTCAACACCATTCAATCCCTTTTTCAAGTCGCGCCCGTTGGGTATTTACAAGTAGACGAAGACAATCACTTAATTTGGTGTAATCAGCAGGCGCGTCAGTTATTACAAATTGACCGATGGGAACCCGGACAGATTCGCTTACTTCTAGAGGTGGTGCGATCCTACGAACTGGATCAGTTAATCGAGAAAACGCGCAAACAGCAACAATCGACGAGCCAAGAATGGGTATTTCATCCCGCCTGTATGGATGGTGCAGCCATGAGCGAAGTGCGATCGCTCACGGTGCGGGCGTATGGTTGGCCCCTCGCTAATGGGCAAGTTGGGGTGTTTCTGGAGAATCGACAACCTTTAATTGAACTCTCGGAATCTCGCAATCAGTGGGTGTCTGACTTAGCGCACGAATTGAGAACCCCACTCACGTCGATTCGCTTAGTCGCAGAAGCGTTACAAGGACGGGTTAATCCTCCAGAAAGCCGTTGGGTTAATCAACTCCTGCAAGAAATTAATCGGTTAATTGACTTGATTCAAAATTGGCTAGAACTCAGCCATCTTGAACAAGATCCAAACAAGAGTCTTACGTATAAATCCCTCGACCTAAACACTTTAATCCAATCGGCTTGGCAACGATTGGAACCTTTGGCAGAGCAAAAACAGTTACATCTTGCCTATCGTGGACCCGATACTCTGCCCATCAAGGCTGATGAGTCGAGACTCATCCAAGTGTTTTTGAATTTATTAGATAATAGTATTAAACATAGTCCCCCCCAAGGATCGATTCGAGTTGAGGTAACCACTTCAACACAGGTTGATCCAACCGAAAAAGTGCTGATGCAAATCGATATTATTGACGAAGGCGCGGGGTTTTCGGGTAATGATTTACCTCGTGTATTTGAGCGACTTTATCGAGGAGATGCTTCGCGGTATCGGCAACCTACATCTGAGAATGTAACCACATTGGGGCGCAGTAGTGGGAGTGGTTTAGGTTTGGCAATTGTTCAGCAAATTGTTCAGGCTCACGGTGGTACAGTTAATGCTAAAAATCACCCGGAAACAGGGGGGGCTTGGTTACAGATTCAATTACCTTGTAATTAGTCATTAGTCATTAGTCATTAGTCATTAGTCATTAGTCATTAGTCATTAGTCATTAGTCATTAGTCATTAGTCATTAGTCATTAGTCATACCAAGTTGCGTTCTATCATGTCATTGGAGAGCGAAGCGAAGAATCTGGACAGATGCGCGAGCGTCATGGAGCCTGCCCTCGAACGAAGTGAAGGGTTTCACTGCATTCTGCTCAGCATGACAGATTCTACCTTAGACTGCAACTTGGTATCATTCGTTAGGGAACAGGTGATCGTAGGGGTTTGGTAACCAAGGGTACTTTACTCCAATTTAACCTAGATCTGCTATCAATAGAAGTAGACATAATTGAATTTGTCCTAGGGCAAGTCAACTACCTCGCCCATACCAAGTATGGACGAGGCTAACTGTACCCCGTACAGGGGAGACGCCTAAAACTATTAGGCAATTGGGTAAAAACTAACTGTACTTCTTTCTACCCACCACTTTGTATCAGTAAATTGAGTTAGGAGGTGTGGCTTTCCTCCGGAACCCATACCCAGTATGCAGGAGGTATCCAGCCACAAATTAGAATGAGGTGAGTCTATCTTCTACAAACCGCCCTTGCGATCGCAATCACTTTAAACGCTGTCTTAACCGCTTAGAGCAGGACGTGCTGCGGATGGGCGCATTGGTGGAAAATTCATTCCGCCTTGGTCATCAAGCTTTATTTTACCAAAATCTGGAGGCAGTCCAGGAAATTACCTCAGTTGAGAAACGAATTGATCGCTACTACCGCCATATAGAAATAGAGTGTGCCTCTCTCCTCACACTTCAATCGCCAGTAGCACAAGATCTACGTCTGGTCAGTGCATTTATGCAGTTAATCCGAGATTTGGAACGTATTGGTGATTATGCTGAGGATTTAACGGAGATTTCGGTAAAACTATTCGCTTACCCACCTCATCCTTGTATACCCGAAATTGAAGAAATGTCCCACCATGCTCAAGCGATGTTAGCTTCAAGTTTAGCTTCATTAGCAGACTTAGATGCGACGGCAGGACAAGCGGTTAAAGTATTAGATGATAAAGTCGATAATGCTTACGATAAGCTTTATCACACGTTAGCCTTTCAACGAGATATTACAGGCGTAGTTGAGCCAATTGTACTCTTGGTCTTGGCGATTCGTCATATCGAGCGCATGGCTGATCATGCCACCAACATCGGTCAACGAGTGACCTATATTGTTACAGGTCATCGTTCCTAGAGAAGAAAGCAGGAGGCAGAAAATTGTAGCGGCGGGTTTAGGAACTGTAGGGGCGGGTTTAGGAACTAGCGCTAGCTTTTTACTAATAACGGAACAACAAAACCCGCCCTGCCTCACCGATAACGGAACAACAAAACCCGCCCTGCCTCACCGATAACGGAACAACAAAACCCGCCCTGCCTCACCGATAACGGAACAACAAAACCCGCCCTGCCTCACCGATAACGGAACAACAAAACCCGCTCTTGTTCATCGTTATTAGAAGCAGCTTAACCCAAAGATTACCTTAACCTTACCCTTTTCTAACCTGTACACTTTAGGATATCCTTGCATTGCATCTAGGATATTCCTCTAACAAAACCCAAATCTGAAAAGGGGAAGCGTGAGCTATGGCTCTCAAACGTCGTAATTTTCTGCTATTTCTGGGAGCTAGTGCAGGAACGGTAGCACTGGGTTCTTGTCGTACTCCGGCTCAGTTGGGTTCTGGTTCATTAACCCAAATTAACCCCAATACAGATAATCTGAGTTTTAAACCCGTCAAGAGTCCCTTACCGTTAGAAACCGATCGCGTGCCATCGACGAAACAAATCGAAGCCTACAGCCGCTATGAGGTGGTCGATGATTTGGTATTACCAGAAGGCTTTACTTACGAGGTGATCGGCGCTTGGGGAGATCAGATAGGGGAGTCTCGCTTTGGTTATAACAATGATTATTTATCATTTATTGAAACAGGTCAGAATGAAGGATACCTGACGATTAATTTTGAATATATCAGCGGTGGCACTTGGATGCAAACCTATTCTCAGGTCATCGGTGAGTCATTGCCCTTTGAAGAAGTTAAAGCGGTTGCGGCGAAGAGTGATGATACGATTAATGCCTTCGCTTTGCCTGATTCTGACCCCCTAAAAGCGAAAATTCGCCAGATTTCCCAAGCGGGTTTGATTGATCAGGGATTAGGTGTGATTTCAATTCGCCGAACGGCTGATGGAACTTGGATGCGAACGAATTCTGCGGCTGATCGGCGGATTACCGGAATCTCTGGATTAGAAGACGATCGCTATCTTAAAGCAACCGGTCCTGCTGTCGCAGTTTTCCAGAAAACTCAAGGACAAGGATATACGGATGGCTTAGGCGATCGCATTATTGGTACGATGCAAAATTGTGCGGGTGGAACCACGCCTTGGGGAACGGTACTGAGTGCGGAGGAAAATTTTCAAGATCAAGTCCCAGAACCCGTTTACGCCGATGGAACTTCCTTTGACCCCGCCACGCTTCCGTTTATGATTAATGATGAATTTGTCGATGGGCGAGGTAATGTGTTTGGTTTAGCTGGAAATAAATATGGCTGGATGGTGGAAGTTGATCCGGCTGACGCCAATGATTATGGCACAAAGCACACTTGGCTGGGTCGATTCCGTCACGAAGCCGTAGCGTTTAAAGTTGTATCTGGGAAACCCTTAGCGATATATTCGGGATGCGATCGTCGAGGGGGTCATCTGTATAAGTTTGTCAGTAAAGACACAGTTAGTGATCCGACAGATAAAGCCAATTCCCGTTTAATGGCAGAGGGAATGCTGTACGCGGCGGTATTTGCACCCGATGGCACAGGGCGCTGGATGGCATTAACACCCAATACTCCCGTCAACCCCGTGTTACCCAGTACCGTGGAAGGCAGCTTAGTCCCCTTACCCAAACGTCCCCAGGGAGGTATTGTTGAGGTGACAACCGATGCGGAAGCCTTGGCGTTTAAACAGCAATTTGCCACACTGGGGGATCTATACCAAGGGAATGACATCGAAAAACAGGGAGCAATTTTAATCGACGCCCACTTTGCCGCCAATGCAGCCGGTGCAACCACCACCGCCCGTCCTGAAGATACAGATATGGCGGCGGATGGTTCCCTCTATATCGCCTTTACCTCTGGTAGTCCAGGGGGAGATGGCGGACCCGACAAGCGCGTCTTTAAAGGACCCCAGGGAGAAACACCCTGGGAATATGGCTGGATTCTGCGTCTAGTAGAAAACCAAGATGATCCAGCCGCGATGACATTTCGGTGGGACTCCTTTGCCATGGGAGGCGAACCCGCTGAAGGAGGCGCTGGATTTTCTAATCCCGATAATCTGGAATTTGACAAAAATGGCAATGTGTGGATGGTGACCGATATGTCTACCTCCAAGCACAATCAACCTGTGACCAGTCGTGTCAATGACCAAGGTCAACCCATAAGTCAAGCTGATATCCAGGGAATTTTTGGCAACAATTCAATCTGGTGTATGCCTACCTCTGGAACAATGGCGGGTAATGCTTATTTATTTGGCATTGGACCGATGGAGTGTGAAACCACCGGACCCTTTTTTAGTCCCGATCAAAAAACCCTATTCCTCGCCATACAACATCCCGGAGAACGATACGGTATTCGTAAGAATAACCGGGCTGAAACTCGTAAGTTTGTGATAAAAACCCTCGATGGGCAACAATTTCTGCAAGAACGTTATGTTCCTTTAGGGTCTAACTGGCCCCATCAAGGTACAACCGAGCCACCCAAGCCAGCCGTCGTCGCAATTCGGCGATTAGATAACCAACCAATTACTATGGCATAAAATACTCTTAATAGAGATGTAATATGCTATATCTCTACATTTCTCTATTAATTGATTCAGATAAATAATTCTAATCTTTTCTTGGTATCCAGCTCAACAGCTTTGATTTAGAATCTATTTCTTAGAGGATAAAAACGTGTAACCGTTAAATCGTAAGTTTAGGGATATGTCTTGAGTAAACGCCAAAAAGCTATTGCTCATTCAGTCCAATTGGTTTACAGTTTTGGCATGGAAATAGGTGTGAGGATTATTCATGATTATGTCAACTCTATTCTGGAAAACGGTAAAGGCAAGTCCTGTCCTGTTATTTGCCTGTTTATTCGTGGCGAGCGGTGCATCAGCGGCTGAGTCAAATCCCCATCAGATGGCTGAAGGTTTGTCTATAGCTACTATAGATTTAGACGCTGAACCCACAGCCTCAAGCAGTCCCAGGTTTCAACTCGCCGATAGTACCTTCCCTGAACCTGTTCCAGGGGCTGGAACTCCCTCGGTTGAATCAAATCAAGAGATACTACAGCAAATTCAGCGCTATGGCAACCAAGGCTCTACCTCTCTTGACCAAGTAACCAGCGTGGGTCAGTTGCGAGACGTTTCCCCAGGGGACTGGGCGTATGAAGCGCTACGTAGTTTAGTTGAGCGCTACGGTTGTATTGCCGGGTATCCAGATGGTACCTATCGAGGCAATCGCGCCTTGACTCGTTATGAGTTTGCAGCGGGTTTGAATGCCTGTTTACAGCAAATTGAGCGGTTATTTGTTAACGGGGATAGTCCTAATGGTCCTGATCTAACAACCTTGCGGCGGTTAATTCAGGAGTTTGAAGCGGAATTAGCAACCCTGGGTGCGCGGGTAGATAACCTAGAAGGGCGCGTGGCGTTCTTGGAAGATAATCAGTTCTCCACAACAACCAAGTTGAAAGGGGAAGTCATCTTTGCCTTAGCCGATACTTTTGGCGACTCCACTGAAGCTGTTGGTAGCGATGATGAAACGAATCTAATTTTCGCTGACCGGGTGCGCTTGAACTTGGAGACGAGTTTTACCGGAAGAGATCGCTTGAGAACTCGTTTGCAAGCCCGCAATATCAGTTCATTTAGCGGGGATTTAACGGGTACCAACATGACCCGCTTAGGGTTTGATGGCGATAACGGTAACGATGTTGAAATTGATGAGCTGTGGTATCGCTTCCCTCTCGGTGAAAAAATTTCCGTGCAAATAGACGCTACTGGGGTAGAGTATCAGGATACCGTTATTGATCCAATCAATCCTTACTTTGCTAGTAGTGGAAGCGGTGCTATTTCTCGCTTTGGGCGTTTCAATCCCATCTATCGCGCTGAAACAGGTGGTCCTGGAATAACTGCAACATTTAACGTGAGCGACGCCTTGTCACTGTCTGCTGGTTACGTTGTTGATGGGGGTGGCAGCGATCCTGCTGACGAGAATGGTCTATTTGATGGCAATTATGCAGCCCTAGGTCAGGTTGCCTTTACACCGACTGAAAATATTTCCTTAGCAGCAACCTATCTGCACTCCTACTACAATGGCGGTCAGGTTAACGTTACAGGAAGTACAGGAAGTAGCTTCGCATCTGCTCCTTTTGGTAACAACGATACCGCGACTTCGGTTGATGCCTATGGAATCCAAGCAAACGCACTATTTGGTAAGTTTTCTGTTGGTGGTTGGGTTGGATATCAAGACGCTGAAGCCGAATCGGGTGCTAACGAAGGAGCTGACGCTGATATTTGGAACTGGGCTGTCAACTTAGCTCTCTTAGACATTGGTGGTGAGGGTAATAAGCTGGGCTTTATATTTGGAATGCCACCCAAAACAACAGGCAACGATATAGCTACTCGTGAAGATGACAACACTTCCTATCACCTAGAAGCCTTCTACCGCTATCAACTCACTGATAATATCGCTATCACTCCGGGTGCTTTTGTTATCTTCAATCCTGAACATGATGATGACAATGATACCCAGTTTGTCGGGACTCTGCGAACAGTCTTCAGTTTCTAAGCCTGTCTCGGCTGTCGTTGACAATTGAATCATCTGGTGTAGGGGTATAGCATTGCTATACCCCGATTAATCTTAACCTTTATGAATAAGCGCGATCGCTATTCCTCTAATCGCTAAATCAATGGACATTTCTGGACTTTGTGGACATAAGTGTAACCGTCAGCTTTCCAGATTAGCTCGAAATACTTCCAGTTGATGCTTTGCAGTTTTCCTTTAACTGTAGTCAAGTCAAAGACCCGACTGGCTCTCACTGTCACTCGTCCAACATGTGTTCCTTGATTCTTCCCGGTGGGGACAATGGCACGAACTATATCGCCTGTCTTAAATCCATGAAACTCTTTGGTGCGAGTTCTAACGCTATGACTGCCATCTTTCTTCTGACGCGGGAAGCCAAATTTATTGATTTGTGCCATTTGCCGATTCCCATGTCCCGTTGCCTTGATTACCAAGGGATTAATATTTCGAGTTATTAGATTTTCTGGGGTTGATTGTCCAACGCTTGCAGCATCGAGCCAATGGGTTTTCGGTAAACCTAAGCGGGTGCGGTTGAACTTTGTCATTCCACCTGTCCCCGTTTCAACTGGTAAACCCGTAGCTGCTAGCTGATGATACAACGCCCATCGAGTAGAGTTAACGGCAGCGGCGTCTTTAAGGGGGCGTTTGGCTTTTTCTAATATTCGCTGTAAAATATCAGGTTTCGATGCTATAAACTGTTTAATCGGTTGGGTTCCTTTTTTGATGTTACATGGTTGACAAGCCAAACATAGGTTAGAAACCCGATTGCTGCCGCCCTTGGATTTTGGGTGGATATGTTCCACCTGTAAAGGAACGCCAGAGGCTCCACAGTAAGCACATTGACGGTTCCATTTGGTCAATAGATACTCCCGGACTTCGTAACCAAAAAGTTCTCCTTTTTGATACTCGATACCAGCTATTTCCGGGTTATTGAGTCGCTGAGTATCGAACCGTACCAGTTCCATTGAAATACTCGAAATTGGAGCCAACTTTCTCAACCGATTTACCCAAGTTAGAGTAGTGTCTACCCGATGTTGGAGACTAGGAGCCAACCAACCGATGGGACGTTTGCGGTTGAATCGAGGCTTGCGGTATCGAGTCTTTCGGTTTCGGCGTCCCCGGCGAATAGCACGACGACTTTCTAGAGTTGCCTTTATTGCGGGCCCTCGGTGGGTTAACTCAGCCCCAAATAAAACTCGACTTCCTTCTAAGATGGCTAGTCCAGTTACTTTTGAACCGGGGTCAATTTTCAATCGATGTTCTCTGTTCACAGGATTTTTCACCTCCTGTTTCATAATGATGGTAAAAGGGTATCGCTTCCACACGGCTGCCTTACCACAAGAAAGTAGCTTTCTGGCTTTGGCGGGGTGGCAAGGAGAGAGTGGTTCCTTGTTTTGGTTGATTACGAAAACTCGCATAATACGAAAACTCCTGTTTCCAGGGTAAATTGTGCCTCGTCAATGTTATTAAGGCTTGTTGTGCCTAGGTCACTGGGCTATACCTAAATCACCTGTTTAAACCTAAACGGCTTTTAGACTATAAGCTGGCAAGCACTTATAGATTCCATGACCCTGATAACGTAGCGTTTGCTGAGACTGGCTATCCATAACTGGAATGGTTGTGTTATCCACAGTTGTCCAGTGTTAGGCGGATAGCTTGCGTAATTGCCTATGCTAAGGTCTAAATATAGCACTACGCACTAAGGTTAGGACATATCAAGAAAAATTCAAATCGTTCAATCCCTTGTCAGCTAAGCTTCTGTCTTCACTATTGCCCATTGCCTATTGCCTATTCCCTGGCGCGTAGCGCTATATATGCTGGATTAAAGCTCATGACTGCATCAACTCAAAAGATTCTTCAGACCTTTGATCAGTTGCCTGATACAGAGCAACTTGAGATTGCCGTAGAAATCTTGAAGCGGCTCGTCCATTTTGACTTTCCACCATTGACAGATGAAGATTTTGTCTTCAATGCTGAAGAGTTATTCTTGACACTAGACCAAAAAGAAGCAGATTAGGAAGTGTTAAGAGAAATTTGTGATGTTTGCTCTGAAGGATCGAGAATAGCCATGATACAAACACCAACCCAACCAGAAACTCTATCCCTTGAATTGCCTAATGAGATCGTCATCTACGTTACCCAAGAACAGTTCGAGGCACTCTCCGCAGTGAACCGAGACTTAAGACTAGAACGCACTGCAGAAGGAGAGTTAATCGTGAATCCCCCTACAGGAGGTGAATCAGGTCAGAGAAATTTCAGCATTACTGGGCAACTTGCTCACTGGCACGAAGAACACGAGGATTTAGGAGAAGGCTTTGACTCTTCTACTGGGTTTAGACTTCCCAATGGAGCAGATCGCTCTCCTGATGCTGCTTGGGTGAGTCGAGAGCGTTGGGAATCCCTGACTCCTCAACAGCAAAAAGGCTTTGTTCCACTGTGTCCAGATTTTGTGCTTGAATTGCGTTCTGAATCAGATAGTCTTTCTAAACTGCAAGCCAAGATGTGGGAATATATCGATAACGGAGCCCAACTGGGATGGTTAATTGACCCGCAGAACCGACGAGTGGAGATTTATCGCCCTGGGAGGGAGGTAGAGGTGTTGGAAAATCCTAGCAATTTGTCAGGTGAAGATATTTTACCTGGGTTTGTTCTTAATTTAAGACGAGTGTGGACTTAAAGCGCAGAACAAGTTGAAGAGGCGTTGCTATTCTGGTTAGGGTTTGAGAAAAAAACTTCTGATGACGAGACATAGGATAGTGGCGTGGTACACCGAATTAGGTGGATTAGTATTACGCAAAAGAAACACAAGAAATTAGGGCTCAGGTTCCCTACTACGAACTCAACCTATTCCACAATTTTAGCTGTGCCGAGCCAATAGTTAGCGTTAACGCCAGTTTTGGATAAGAATGATCTAATAAGTATTCTAAGTTTATTCGGTGTGAGGAGAGTGAATCGATGAAATCAACCCTAGTCTGGAAGACACTGAAAATCAGTCCAGCCCTACTTGGACTGTCTCTATTCACCGTCAGTAACGTTTACGCAGCGATTCCTGACCAAACAGCAAATACCAGCGAATCTACAGTAGAACTCAATCGCCAGTTATCGGAAACTTCAATAGAGATTAATTCTCTACAAATTGCTTCCGATGTCTCCCCAAGCTTGAATTCCACTAACACGACGGCTGATTCTAATCGTGAACTGTTAGAACAAATCCAACGTTACAGTGGTGAAAATGACGCCGAATCCCTTGACCAAGTAACGAGCGTGGGTCAACTGCGAGATGTGTCTCCGGGGGATTGGGCGTATGAAGCCCTGCGAAGCTTAGTGGAACGCTACGGTTGTATTGCTGGGTATCCGGATGGCACCTATCGGGGTAATCGCGCCCTGACTCGTTACGAATTTGCCGCCGGTTTAAATGCTTGTTTGAACCAAATTGAGCGTTTGATTGGCACAGGGGGGTTTGACGAGACGGAATTAGAAATCCTACGGCGGTTAATTCAGGAATTTGAAGCAGAATTGGCAACTTTAGGCGCACGGGTGGATAACCTGGAAGGGCGCGTGGCATTTTTGGAAGATAATCAGTTTTCTACTACCACCAAACTGAAAGGAGAAGTTATTTTTAACCTGGCGAGTGCCTTTGGAGATGAAAAAGCGGATAGCGATGAAGATGTTGATGACAATCTTACCTTCAGTCATCGGACTCGTTTAAACTTTGATACAAGTTTCATGGGAGAAGACCGCTTAAGAGTTCGCTTACAAGCGGGAAATACGCCTGAATTTGATGTAGCGACGGGAACAGAAATGGCTCGTCAAGGGTTTGAAGCGGCTTCTGATAATGATGTTGAAGTCAATGATTTATATTACCGTTTCCCTCTGGGCGATAAAATCCGGCTTTTGGTCGGTGCTAATGGCTTTGATTTCAATGACATCGCAGAAATCCACAACCCTATTCTCGAAAGTAGTGGTACGGGTGCTTTAAATCGGTTCAATCGCCGCAATCCTTTTGTCTTCCGGAATAATGCTGAACAAGGCGTGGGTGCCAATATTCAGTTTAGCGATTCCCTGAGTTTGGATTTGGGGTATTTGACGGGTGAAAGTAACAGTCCACTCGATAAGGATGGGGTGTTTGATGGAGACTTTACTGCCATGTCTCAGTTGAATCTAGCACTGGGAGAAAAATTAGATCTAGGGTTTGCTTTTGGCTATTCCTACTATCCCGGTGAAGATGTTAACCTTTCCGGTAGCACAGGTAGTCCACGGGCAAAAAGACCGTTTGGTGAAGTTGCGACCTCTGCTTTGCGCTTTGGCATTCAAGGTAGCTGGCGGGTTGCTCCCAAGATTAACCTTGCGGGTTGGGGTGGCTACATAAACGCAGAAGCTGAAGCGGATGACCGAGAAGGGGATAATGCTGAATTGTGGACTTGGGCAGCAAATGTGTCATTCCTTGACCTAGGAAAAGAAGGGGCTGCTTTTTCAGTTGCCGCCGGTATACCACCGAAACTTACGGATGTTGATGGTGGTGAAGATGATGATGATACCTCTTTCTTGATCGAGGCACAGTATCAGTATCCGATTACCGATAATATCTTGTTTACGCCAGGAGTTTATGTGATTTTAAATCCCAATCACGATGATGGAAATGATGATATTTGGGTAGGCACAATTCGCACAACCTTTAGCTTCTAATCACCTTTAATGAGATCCCCGACTTCTTGAAGAAGTCGGGGATCTAGTAGAATTTTATTAACAAATGACGAATGACGAATGACAAATGACGAATGACAAATGACAAATGACAATACTTTACCTAACCGCCATATCTTTAATAAACCATTGACCGTCTTGACGCACCAACTCATACTGAACCCGCAGATTCTCATCGTATGAAAGTGCCTGATTAATTTCACCATTTTGATAGAAACGGGCTTCTTCTTTAACCGCTGCTTCCAGCTTCGCTTGGTCAGAATTAGCCGGATTCGTTTGCACGGATGTTACTTTAACCTGGTGATTATACTGTGCATAAATGTTCCGTTGCTGATTGGTTTGCGCCCGTCGCCGCCAAACCGACAAAACGGGATCAACTAGAATTTGATTCAATCGATCAATTTGATAATCGGGTCCGAACACTTGCGATTTTGTCGAAAGCCAGGTTTGAATCACTTGCTGAGCTGTATCTTGGGTCAGCGGACCTCCGGGTGCGATTAACTGACTATCGGATTCAGGAATAGGAATCGGAGGTTGAGCCAGTTCCACCATTGGTTGTTCACCTTCTAAGGCTGGCGCAGAGAAACTTTGTTGGATTTTTTGTATCCAAGCAATTAATAACCACCCGATTAATCCGATACCCACTACTCCAGCAATAACCAGCAAGATAGAGCGTCGGTTTTTAGCCGCCTTGCGGCGTTCCGGCAATCGTTGCAGGTGTCCTGGAGGGGACTGATCCAGATGTCCGGGTTCAGCAGACGGAGTGGATACCCCAGACGCCGGACGAACTCGACTGGCTTCTGCTTCTGATCGGACTTTAGTGGAACGTCCTGGTGGCGCTGATTTAACCGCCGTGTTTACAGATGAATCCCCAGAAGAATTAATGGCTTGAGTTGTAGGTTCTGCCACCCGACTCGTTCCTGAAGCCACCCGTTGGCTTGCGGGTAACGTTGAGACACCGGATACCGAGGCGCGATCGCTCCCCCCTGCCAAACTCGCCGTCTGAGCTGCCCGATCGCGCTCTCTGCTGCTATATGAACCCACAACTGCTGGTTCGCGATCGCGAGAATGACCGTTACTCCGACCTGCGGATGCGCCTGTTGTCGTGTAAGCTTTTTTCTGAGCCGTCACTGACCATTCATTATTAGCCGTTGGCGTCGATTCCGGAAGCTGCTCTAAATAGGCTTGTACCTGCTCATCGGCAAAATAGTCTTTCAGCGAGGCGGTTTGTTCTGCCAAGTCGCGGAAATGGGGAAATACGGAATTTTGCAGCCAGCGTTCTCCATACAAACATAATCCCGGTAACAAATCTGGAGCGCCTTGAGACTGTTCCCGAATAAAGGCTAGGGGTTCATATTCATGACTCAATTCCAACGCATGACTGGCTTCTTCCGTTTGACCCAACAGCAACGCACAAACCGCTTGCTCCAGATGCACATCCTGACGCCGTCCCAATCGCATCAGCATTTGTTTCGCCCGGGCAATTAAAGCCGGTTGACGCTGGGCAAATCCCCGAGCAATCAAGGCATAAACCGCCAGATAGGTGGCGACGGCTGAAGGGCGGCGGGCTTCTGCTTCAAACAGGGTTTGTTGTTGAGCCGCCGTTAAGTAACCCCGTAGCTGTTGAATAAACCGCAAAAAGTCATCAATACTCAGCCCCGACTGGTCATCCCCGTTGCCATCAATTCCTTGGCGCTCCTGTAGCATATCTTGCAACAGTTGTAAACCCTTACGCCGTTCAGCAATGTTTTCATCAGGTAATGCCAACAATTCCAGAATCCGGTAAGGACGCAGCTTATAGAGATCGGCTTGAATTTCGCCCCGCACCGTAGGAAATAAACCCTCACTCAGGAGTAATTCTTGACCCGTTTCCAGGGACAACGCGGCATTTTCGTACCGACCTAGCTGCCATTGTTCCCGCCCCAGTTCCAAACACGCCAGCGCCAGGGTCAGGAAAATATCGGGTCGCACCAGTTGCGGGTCACCTAAGTGACCTTTATCCAAACTGATGCTGTCACGACTGTGCAAATAGGGCTGTCCCAACTGCAAGACGAGTTCATATTCCCCAAGTTCTTGCAGAATCAGCAAAGCGCCCACAAATTGTTCCTTGCTGATGTCTAGGCTGGGATTATTTGGATCAATCGCCTCCGTAGCTGTTGTTTCAGCCCCAGGGACGATTCCAGAGACGATTGATTCCAGGGGTAAAGAGGGACTAGATTCTGGGTTGTAGGTTTTCTCCAGAAAGCTCTGATCATAAGTTGAGCGCTGTTCCGGGTCAGAGAGAACCGCATACGCCTCATCCAGCAACTCCTTGCGAGACGCGATCGCCACTTCCGAATATTCCCGACGCGGAAGTTGGAGAGTGCGATCGCGATAGGCGACTTGAAGCTGTTCCGGTGTCGCCTGGATCGGCAATCCTAATATTCGGTAGTAATCGAGCGGAATTCGCACGGTTCACTTCCCCAGCGCTGCAACAACTGAATTCATGTATGGTAACCTATAGCATCCCTAACATAGTAGTCATTCTAGCAATACTGCCTATCCTAACTGAAAAATAGCTTTGAGTTTTGATCACAAAATAACAGTATAGTAATTGCTGCAAGGATACTCGATTCGCCATGGTTCAGGAACGGACGTTACCTAAGTTTCAAGTTCAAGACGGTCAAATCACCAGAGACGAAGGATTACTGCTTTACGAAGATATGGTTTTAGGGCGCTTGTTTGAGGACAAGTGCGCTGAGATGTATTACCGGGGCAAAATGTTTGGCTTTGTCCACCTCTATAACGGTCAAGAAGCCGTGTCCACGGGCGTGATTCGGGCAATGCGCCGGGATTATGATTATGTATGTAGCACCTATCGCGATCATGTCCATGCTTTGAGTGCAGGTGTTCCCCCACGGGAGGTGATGGCAGAGTTATTTGGCAAAGCCACCGGATGCTCTAAAGGACGCGGCGGTTCAATGCATATCTTCTCAGAACCCCATCATCTTTTGGGGGGTTTTGCCTTTGTCGCGGAGGGGATTCCCGTTGCTACAGGAGCGGCATTTACGTCAAAATATCACCGTGACGCCTTGGGTGATCCGAACGCTGATCAGGTGACAGCATGCTTTTTTGGCGATGGTGCCTGCAATAACGGTCAGTTTTTTGAATGCTTAAACATGGCAGCCTTATGGAAATTGCCGATTATTTATGTTGTGGAGAATAACAAATGGGCAATTGGCATGGCACACGAACGAGCAACCTCCCAGCCCGAAATTTACAAAAAAGCCAGTGTTTTTGGTATGCCGGGAATTGAAGTCGATGGGATGGATGTCCTGGCGGTGCACTCTGTCGCCCAAGAAGCTGTCGCCCGGGCGCGGGCTGGTGAAGGTCCGACCTTGATTGAAGCCCTTACCTACCGCTTCCGAGGTCACTCCCTCGCTGATCCGGATGAACTTCGCACTTCAGAAGAGAAGGACTTTTGGATGACTCGCGATCCAATAAAAAAGTTAACCGCCTATCTGACTGAGCAAAATCTCGCCGACGCGGAAGAACTAAAGGCGATCGACCAACGGATTCAAGACGTTCTCAATGACGCGGTACAGTTTGCTCAAACCAGTCCAGAACCTGATTCGAGTGAGTTACATCGTTACATTTTTGCCGAAGATTGAGTGATAATATCACCACTCGGCATCGATAAACGCTCATTCGGTAAACGCTAGAGGCAAGAGGGCATTAAATTCTTTACCATCTCATTTAACCCCTCGCCTCGCGTTACCTGGAATATTCCCTTAATACAAGGAAACGGTGATGTTCCAAACACTCTGACTTTTAACCAATCACTTCAATCGATTTGCGCTCAGAGTTAATTGGCGATCGCGCTGAAGTATAACGAACCTCAGCAGACGGTTGAATTTGGTATTTGACCAGATCGGCTAAGTCCTGAAGTTGGCTAATCGCTTCCGCCCCTTCTAGCTTCATCAGTTCGCGATCGTCGCGCATTTCCGTCCAAGTGATCCCGTAATCGGAGACCAAAAAGCGAATCAGGTGACTATCGCCCAGACTAACCATGAATGAGGCACTATTCATTTGATTGCCGCAGGTATAGCATGATGCCAAATAGCCTCGGTTTTCTAGCACGATCGCCAAAGCCTGAAGATTCATGACTAAATCTCGTACAAATTGACGATGTTGCTCTGCAAGTCTTATGAACACGTTAATCCTCCAAACACCTTTCCTACGAATATTAGATTTTATACTTCCTTAAGGATTTAAGACTCTATTTTGGGAGGGGTCAGTGCAAAATATGAGCAAGCCTTGTCTTCGGCTGATTCCTCAAATTGACTAACAGAGTTAGGGATTTGAGCAATTCTAGCTTGATGATCTGGCTCCACGCTTCTAGCCCACTTCAGACGAGTTGCTGACTAAAAATCAAGTCATTGGGGGCAATCCTCAAGTTATCTGATACAAATTCCTAATGAGTTGTATCAGCCGTCACAATGGCGATACTCAATCGGATACCATTGCCGCCTAGTCCATCGGTGGGAATTGGCTAATTGATTTGCCACCAACCGAATGTTGGTCCAACAAAGCGCACGGTTAGCCACCAGGCTACGAGTAAACCGATGCCAATCCAAGCGCCCTTAGTCGTCAGTTTGACGAACTGCTCACCCTGACTTTTAGTAATTGGGAGCCAGGGGAAGAGTCTCGCCTCTTGACCGTACTTGTCTCCAAGTGCAGTTTTACGACGTTTTGCTTCACCCATTCCTTGCATTCCTCAACTAAATGAATTCGATCTTAGCGTTATTCCTGAGATTTGGTTGGCATAAGTTTACGAAATGACAAGTAATTCTGACAATTTTCCGGGGATCGGGGATCGTTAGATTAGAAATCCTGAGCCAATCGGCAACTCAACCCTACTTAAGTTAATAATTATTTTTCATCGATAGTCTATCGGGAAACCGCCGAGAAACCCCGTACTTCAAGGATACTGCTGGTCATTAACTGAGGGGTCAGACCCCTCCCCTTTCCTCCTCCCCGAACCTCTCCCTAGCCCTCCCCTCGTAGGGCAAGGCTAGGGAGAGGTTTTTTATGTGGAGGGGCTTTGATGCTACCCCTTCCGTGCAACAAAAGTAAAACATCCTCTGTCCTCCCCCCTCTTGTAGCTATGCATTACTCACATCTTTCTTAACAATTCAGAAGGCTGGACATATATAGGTTTCAATTGAATGACGTTACATTTATTAATATGCTCATCGGTAGTCCCTGGTCTATCGTCAACGTCGGAATACGGCAGGCTGACAACAGGGTGTGGTACAGTAGCAGCCATCGCCAGCATCAATGGGACTTCAGCAACTTGGCTTAACCGATGTAACTTGTTCCCAGGAGAGTTTTGAGCGGTGGGTTAAAGGCGGCGCGATCGCCACAAATCTAGTTGAGCTATGGCACTCTCCCCCAGACAAGTTTTGGATAGTTGGAGTCAAATAGCGCGATCGCTCAAAAGGTCAACCCTGTGAATTTTTGTTTCACTTTTTTGATTGACTGTTGGTGTGAAAAGCCAGCAAGCCGAAAAGATGAGGAGGTACTTCAAATGAGCGATTGGGCAGCCACAGAATTACAATACGCCGACTTGGGGGATGTGCGCCGCAAAAAAAGGCTGATACGTTTAGTGAGTGACTTGGCTGCCCAACAAGAGCGCCAGCATACCCCAGGCATCAGGAGACTGGGCAGCGACCCAAGCCGCCTATGATTTTTGGAGTTCTCCTCATGTCAAAGCCTCCTCGATTATTCAAGCTCACCAAACCAGTACTCTCAATCGAATCAAAGCTGAAGCGGTGGTGATTGCTCCTCAAGATACGACAGAACTCAATTTCACCCACCATCCCAGCAAGAAAGGTATGGAGAGGATTTGGTTCAATGTTTACGTTGGTATTCTTATCGTTGGTTGATTGAACGTTATCATTATGTTCTCAAGAGCGGTTGTCGCCTTGAACAACTGCAATTGGAAAGTGCCGATCGCATTCATCGAGCTTTGGCTACCTACACCATTGTTGCTTGGCGCTTATTATGGATCACCTATCTCGCCCGTTACCATCCCGATCTGCCTGCCGACACTGTTTGAGAAGCATATCAGTGGCAGAGTCTCTATTGCACGATTCATCATCACTCTAACCCCCCGGACTCTCCTCCCAATTTAAGAGATGCCGTGCGTTGGATCGCCCAACTTGGCGGGTTCTTAGCCCGTTCTCATGATGGCGAACCAGGGGTTAAAACTATTTGGCAAGGTCTGCGACGACTCCATGACATTGCCCAGAAAGAGGCTTTTACTTTCCCCCAAAACTACTGCTAAAGTCAAGGGAATTTATGTTAAGAAAGATGTGAGTAATGCATAGCTACAAGAGGGGGGAACGAGGGGGGTAGGGTTGACTTCTTTCCCGTTAAGAAGGGGTTAAGGAAATTCTGGGTTCTCTGTCTTTGTATAGATATTTGACGACTCCTCAGCGTGACATCCTCCTAAGCTGCTATACAGCTAAATCCAATAATTTAGCTCCTGAAACCCTTTGATAGCTTAGATTGCCTTATCAAATTAAATGCGTTACAGCTTACACACTCTTAGAAAGACTCTCGCCAGTCAAGTTACTCGGAAATCAACCGAACGCGATCAGTAAAACCCGCCCTTAATTACCTGAACATAAATTTGGTTAACTAGGTTAAGAATTGTCAAAGTCCTCAATTCCTTGTTCCTGTTCCCCGTTCCCCGTTTCCTGTTCCCCGTACCCTTTTCTCTTTCTCCAACAAGAAACTTAGCTTTGATTAAGGAAAAAAGAGCAAATTGACAGTTGTCTCTTATTTATAGCTAAAATCGAGGGCGAGTGTGGTTTTTTTGAGGAGTGATAAAACCATGACGACTTATAAACGTTTGGGAAAAACGGCGTCTTCAGCATTGATGTTTGCCACGTTAGGTTGCTGGGTTACCAGCTTCTGTGCCGCGCAAGCGACGCCTGTTGAATCTTCAGAGCAACAGCCGACAGATTTGGCTCGGCTGACTGAAACGTCAGGAGTAGACCCAGGACTATCTCTGTCAACTGAAACGGGACGGGTGAATTCTCCGGTTGAGATAGCTTTTCCAGAAACTGAAGCAGAGATTACCACTGAACTAGCGGTATCCGCCACCAGTGAAGTCGGCATGATCACGTCAACGGATTCCCTAGTTGAGTCCGAGGACGCTTTTGTGGACACCAAAGTTCAAGACTTAGCCCAAGCTTTGCCGGAGATGGAGGAGGCAAGTGATCCCACTGTTTCTGATCCCCTGTTCGTTGATTCATTAGAGGCGGTAGAGGAATCTGACCCGATGGATCAAGTGACCAATGTGTCTCAGTTAAGAGATGTTTCGCCTGGGGACTGGGCGTATGAAGCACTGCGGAGTCTAGTGGAACGGTATGGTTGTATTGCCGGATATCCAGATGGTACATTTCGGGGTAATCGGGCGATGACTCGGTATGAATTTGCCGCTGGGGTGAACGCCTGTATGCAGCAAATTGAGCGGTTAATCGCGGGTCGGATTGAGTTTCCCACCGGGGATTTAGAAAGTCTGCGGCGGTTAGTGTTGGAGTTTGAGGCAGAACTCGCTACCCTGGGGGCGCGGGTAGATAACCTAGAAGGTCGGACTGCCCTTTTAGAAGATAATCAGTTTTCGACGACGACTAAAATCTTTGGACAAGCCATTCTCGGGGTTCAAGGGCGTAGTGGTGATGAGTTTGTACTCGCGGGCAATGACATTTCCGATGATGACACCAATGTCAATGTGATTAACAATGTCCAGTTGAGTCTATTCACCCAATTGAGTCCTCGTAGTCTTTTACTCACCAGCTTCCAAGCAGGGAATGGTAGCACCACCAGTCCTGCAACCAGAGACCCGTTGGGTAACTTTGTTGGTCTGGGATATGAAGGAGACAACGATAACGATTTACGACTGACTGACCTCAACTATCGTCAACTCTTTGGCAGTAGTTTTGCCTTAATCGTTGGACCAGAAGGGGTTAACCCTGTGAACGTCTTCCGAGGCGTTAACCGCATTGAAAGTGCAGGTTCGGGTCCCCTCTCTCGCTTCGCCCAGCGCAACCCGATCATTAGTATCGGCAATGGCAGCGGTGGTATTGGCTTTGACTGGCAAATTGCAACTCGTCTGAGTTTACAAGGGGTTTACTCGTCCAGTCTTCCAGATGAGCCAGAAAATGGGGGAATTTTTGGTGGAGATCAAACGACAACCACGGCTGGGGCACAGTTAGTTGCCTCACCCTTAGATACCCTGGATATATCCCTTCAGTACATCAATTCCTATTCACCCAATGGCTTTTTGGGTACTGGTGTTGGGGATGACCGGGTTGCTTTACAACAAGTCAATAATGGATTCCTGCGGGCACCGATTAACACCAATGCCTTTGGTGCTGGTTTGGAATGGCGTGTCATTCCCAAACTGACCGTTGGAGGTTGGGCTGGTTTTACGGATTCGGATTTTGAAGACGGTTCAGGAGACGTGCAGACGTTTAACTGGATGGCGTTCCTGAATTTCCCAGACTTATTTGGCGAAGGGAATTTAGGCGGCATTTATGTGGGTCAGCCACCAAAAATCACGGATAGTGATATCACCGATGATGCTGGTATAGGCAGGAACGTTCCAGGTTTCTTCTCTACCGATGGCATTCCCAATGCATTCGATGAGGGAGGTCAACCGGATACGACGACTCACCTGGAAGTATTCTATCGTTGGCAAGTGGCAGACAATATCAGCATCACGCCGGGAGTCGTTGTGATATTCAATCCCTTGCACAACGATGACAATGATACGATTACCATAGGCGCGATTCGGACAACCTTTACGTTCTAAACCAAAATTGAAGATTGGGGCAGTCGCTGGAATACCGTTAATGGGATAGGGTGCATCCCCATCTGGCGACTACACAGCCACAATTGAGTGTTCGTCATGCTGAGCTTTGTTCTGAGCGAAGCGAAGGAACGGAAGCGAAGCATCTCTCCAGATTCTGAGGAGAGGTTTCCATGCTTGGAAATGCCAATAATGGCGAAATTATAGTAGTGCGAGCATCTTGCTCGCTACTAATACCCAGTTGAAATGCATAACAACGCTAAAATGCTGTTTCTGAAGTTTTTATGAAGTTCTGGTAAAGTTACTTTTTTGACGGAACCCTCCTAATTAAGGCGCGTCTTGAACTTCAGACAGGCTAGCGAAATCACTAGGAATCTGCATCTTTTTATTGTTTTAGTCTGTTGACATCAGTGAAAAGCCAGTCTTGGGTACTTTATCCCCTCTTCTGGATACATACTTCGCGATCTGACTCTGCTCAGGATTAAATCACAACTAGCCAACTGTTGGGTTAGGTTTCGGAGTCAACCCTATATCTCAGTTCCTTTAGTTCATATACAGATGGAGTCTAACAAGATGATTCTCAAATCACTACGCTACATAGTTGGTTTAGGGATAGTTGGTGGTTTAGCGGTAGTTATCGCACCAGGCGCTGAAGCTCAAACTACAACCACGACAACAACGAGCACTACCACAACCAACGGTATTGAAGTAACAGGCGGTTCAATTGGCGGTCAAGCCGCCTTTTTCGTTCCCGGTATGAACGCTACAAGCGGGAGTGTCACCCTATTTGATGTCGGGATTCAGGAACTGAGCATCGAAAGCACCAACGGGAATACCACAACCGCCCATTTTGAACCCAGTGCGGCTAGTTTTGATGATGTTAATACCAGTGGTACACCAGATGCCGGAGACACCGGAGTCCTCCAAGGTAAACTGACAGGAATAGCTTATACCAGTCAAGGTATCATTGTTCCCTACAATCAGGTTGATACAGTCCTTAACTTTGAGCTGAGTTCCTTTGACACTTTCTCTGATTTGCCAGGAACCCTGGTGAGTCCTGCGGTCATGGGTGATGCTCCATTGGTTTTCTTACCGAATGTAGAGGCGACATTATCTCAGCAGTCTCAGTCTGAGTTTGAAGCAAGCTTCGGTGATTTACAAATTGGTGACTTTGAGGCTGACTTGAATAGTGGTCTAATTGATCTGCCCTCTAGCTATATTTTGGGCAACTCTAGTAATGTTATGGCTCCTGAAGTCTCGCTGCTAGAAAAACTAAAATTCAAGTTTGAAGGGGAAAATTTAGAAGCAGGAAGTTACACACTGGAAACAGTAGGAAATGATGGCATACGTTTTGTGGGTGAAGCTAACAAGAAATTTGAAATTCAGACCGAAAGTGCTTCCGGTGAAAAGTTCAAATTTAAGGGAGACATTGGTTTTATTGATATCACCATTGCTGATATCAATAAGATAAAAGAGGATGGACTTATTGATGCTAGCCTTGATTTAGACAAGTTCAAAATTGAGGGCAAAGATGAAGGGGCTGTGGCTGGCTACGCTTCTATCTTTGGTACAGGCGGTGTAGCATTTAGCAGCTTTGGCGATAGCGACAAAGATAAAGTTAAGTTCACGTTTGAACAAGGTGATTCTAAACTAGAGGGAGAGAGTCGGGGTCGCTTTGATTTTTACGCCGTGGCTGGAGTGAGTAACTTTAATGTTGAGAACGACATTGAAGGTGGGTATACCTACTCTAACCCTAGCGATGATGACAATGTGAATTTGGTTTGCGGTGTTTGTGCGAGTTCCCCACTTTCATTCGATACGGATATCGTTTTCGGTGGTACCACAATCAATTTGGTTGAAAGTGGCGGTAGCACAGTTATAAACTACACCCTTAGCGGTGGTGATACCGTGATTGTCAATGGCAGTGGTTCGGCAGGTACGAGGTTATCGGCAAGCGCAGGTGCTGGCGCAGGTGCAGGTGCTGGCGCAGGTGCAGGCTCAGGTGCAGGTGCTGGCGCAGCTGCAGGCTCAGGTGCGAGTGCGAACACGTTTAACACTAACTACGTAGCCTTCAACGGCGGATCAAGTAGTAGTCAGACCAACTACCAAATTTCTCAATCAGCTCGTTTCAACAGTAGCAGCCAGTATCAGTTCCGATCGAAGGTAAAAGTTAAGTATCATGCGCGAGGTGGCGATCGATACTACTTGGTTACAACAGGTGGCGGTAGTGGTTTTGGTTCTGGTTCTGGTAGTGGCGTAGGTGCTGGTGCAGGTTCCGGTAGCGGCTCAGGTTCGGGCGTAGGTGCTGGTGCTGGTTCCGGTAGCGGCTCAGGTTCGGGCGTAGGTGCTGGTGCTGGTTCCGGTAGCGGCTCAGGTTCGGGCGTAGGTGCTGGTTCCGGTAGCGGCTCAGGTTCGGGCGTAGGTGCTGGTTCCGGTAGCGGCTCAGGTGCAGGTGCAGGTGCTGGTTCCGGTAGCGGCTCAGGTGCAGGTGCAGGTGCTGGTTCCGGTAGTGGCTCAGGTTCGGGCGTAGGTGCTGGTGCTGGTAGTGGTGCTGGTAGTGGTGCAGGCGCAGGTGCTGGTGCTGGTGCAGGCGCAGGTAGTGGCTCAGTCGTTGCTGGCTATAAGTTAGTTGGTCCACAAAGTCGTTGTTTCCCAGGTTTAGTTGGTCTGCGACAACTTTCTCAAGATGAACTTGGTGATGTTGCAGATGATGCTGATCTTGAACCTGACGATACTGCCAGTGTCAATAACGATGCAACTTTCCCAGCTAATAGTGAAAACAATGATGTTGATGATACTGACACTGACATCGATGATGACTTAGAAGTTGACGATGACATGGATGACGATGATGACCAAGCGCAGGTTGATATGAATAACAACAGCAACTCCAACTCCAACCAAGGGATTGGTAACGGTCCAGAAGGAGTTCCTGGTCCTGGTAACTCCGACGTCAATGGAAGCAACGATGGTGATCCTGTTGCTCCGTAAGAAAGCCTAAAGAATACGTGTCTTCTGAAATAGGTCTAGGGGTAGTCATACCCCTACCTATGGCTTTTTAGCTTATCCGGAAGCGTCGTTCTGAAACGGAACCCCAAAGGAAGCCTACAACCGTACCCGTAGGGTCGGTGTAGGAGGACGTCACGTATAGCAACCGCCATAGCGGTTAGGACGCATCTTATGGTAGAGACGTTGCATGCAACGTCTCTACAACAGTTCCTTTGTTTTAATCGATGTGTCTACTGCTATAAAACATGGAAGATGTTTACGACTGCGCCCATTCCGTGTGGAAAACCCCTTCCTTGTCGGTTCGCTGATATGTGTGAGCGCCAAAGTAGTCGCGCTGAGCTTGGGTCAAGTTTTGCGGTAAGCGATCGCGCCGATAGCTGTCGAAGTAATCCAATGATGCACTAAAGGCTGGAACCGGGATTCCCAACTGGTTAGAAGTCACGAGCACGTCCCGCCATGCCTCCTGGCGATCCAGAATCGTTTGCTTAAATTCCGGCGCTAATAATAAATTCGGCAGTTTCGGATTCTCATTGAAGGCATTTTTAATCTTATCCAGGAATCCCGCCCGAATAATACAACCCCCTTTCCAAATCCGAGCCGTTTCTGCCAAATTCAGGTTGTAATTAAACTCCTCTGAAGCCTTACCCAACAATGCCATGCCTTGAGCATAAGAACACATTTTTGAGCAATAGAGCGCGTCACGGACTTTATTGATAAACCCTTGGCTATCTCCATCATATTTGCCCGTCGTCCCGATCAGCTCCTTCGCCGCCGCCACTCGTTCCTGTTTATAGGACGAAATCACCCGCGCATTCACCGCTGCGTACATGGTGGGAATCGGTACACCTAATTCGAGAGAACTAACCACCGTCCAGCGTCCGGTTCCCTTTTGTCCGGCAGAATCCAGAATCAAATCAACCAGAGGCTGATTCGTATCCGGGTCAATGTACTTAAAGATATCCGCCGTAATTTCAATTAAAAAGGAATTTAGCTCATCGGTTGTATTCCATTCGGAAAACACCTGATGAAGCTGTTTGTGATCCAATCCTAAGCCATGTTTGAGCAAATCATAGGCTTCGGCAATGAGCTGCATATCGCCATACTCAATCCCGTTATGCACCATCTTCACATAATGACCTGCACCCCCAGGACCAATATAGGTGACACAGGGTCCATCATCCACCTGAGCCGCGATTTTGACCAAAATCGGTTCTAACTCTTGATACGCCGTATCCGTGCCTCCTGGCATCAAGCTAGGACCATGGAGCGCTCCTTCTTCGCCACCACTGACCCCCATCCCGACAAAACCGAGTCCGGTGGCTTCTAAGTCTTTAGTGCGGCGTTCGGTTTCTTCGTAGAGGGAGTTCCCGCCATCGATAATCATATCGCCTGGTTCAAGCAGAGGTTTAAGTTGATCGATGACAATATCAACCGGTTTCCCAGCTTTAACCATAACCAGGATTTTGCGGGGACGTGCCAAAGTTTTGACAAACTCTTCCAGGGAATAAGCGGCGGTGACATTTTTATCCGAGGCACGCTTTGCCATAAAGTCTTCTGTTTTTGAGCTAGTCCGGTTATACACCGCCACCGGAAACCCGCGACTTTCCACATTGAGTGCCAGGTTTTCTCCCATCACAGCTAAACCGATGACTCCGAAGCTTGGTTGTGTCATATATCTCTCGTCAGAATGTAGTTGAACGTGTACTCGTGTTTATTTCCCCTACAGGGTAGCCTGCTCTCCAGGGGAATCTTGTAAACTTTGCATTATGAGTATGCCCCAACTAGGATACATAAAACCTACAACCGGGTAATCTCGCTAGAGGTGGAAACAAGGCAGGAGGCAAGAGGCAGCTAACTTTTCACCGGAAGCCTTGAATCCAGGTTTCCAAGTTAAACCGTGGATAGGGAAACGGGGAGTTAAAGAGTGGGTTCAGTTAAGATTTAATCATATCAGCCCATTGTTGTTGCAGATCGAATAGAGCCAACACGCCTAAGCCGACTAATCCTAACAGAGGAGCCAGTAAACTGAACACGTAAAACTGCCATAAATTGGATTCTGCCTGTTGTTCTTGTTGCATCATCGCCTCAAATCTGTCATCACCAAAGGGCTTAACGGTGAGATCATTTAAAGAGACTGAAAATAAACGATAGCGACTCGCTTGGGTCAAAATTAGCTGATTGGCTCCCACAGCAATATGGGAAATATCCTCTGAACCCGGTAGATTAACCCGAATCGGATTTTGCCAGTCTGGATCAAAGCGTAACAGGTCATCCCGATTAAAGTTACGATCCCCAATCAATACCCACCAAAACCCTTGGTTATCTTGCTGCACAAAGATGGGAAAAACTCGACCTTCGTGAGCTGGTTCTAAGGCGGTCGCGTCTCCTTTTAATTCGTACTCCATATCCCTCTCGAAGTAGGCTTGAAAAATTCGCACTAGAGGTATTTCGCTGCGTGGCTCTTCCTGTGGAGTACAGCGAATTTCTGGTCTAGGGTGTTGAATCAGATCAATCGATTGATTGGGGATTGGATTCAGTCCCTGGCGATTCGTTGACCAGGTGAGGATTCTCAAATTATTGCTATCGGCGACAACTAATTTTCCGTCATTACTCAGAGTTATTCCATTGGGATAACAGAGCAATAAATCTTTGCCTCGTGTACTTTCGAGTTCTCGCCCTTCTTGATCCAAAACCAGTAAGCGATGCCATCCGGCGTCTGTCGCATAAATTAGATTGTTTTTGGCATCAACCACAAATTTAAATGCTCCCTTAAACAGGGGAGACTCGGGGGAATTATGCTTAAAACTGGGTAATGGAGTACAACGACTTTGGTCGAGTTGGCATCGTTGGATGTTTCCGAGTTCCCAATCGGCGATTAATAATTGATTTTGATCAAGGGCATAAAGATCAGTTAAATCTTTAATACCTAAAGTCTCTAGGGAGTATTGATTTTGAATTTGACCTTGAGCATCGAACTGGTAAAGATAGTGACTGGTGGCAGTAAAAACCTCACCTTGGTTAGTCGTTGCCACTAGGGTTTGTCCATGGTGTAAAGCGGCACGAGAACCACTGTCAATGGCGATGATAATACCGCAAATAGCAACAATAACACAGAGGTAGACTAAAATTTTTATCCATACTTTTTGCTTGACAAGTTTCACGCCTTCTGTCTTAAAAAAGGGTTCAATTTTAGCAAATAGGTGTTCTGTTTTTTTAGAATCAGGTCGCCCAAATGCATTAGTGGCGAAAAAATAATGACTGGACGGGCTAAAGCTCTCGTCTTCTGGGTTTTGAGAAATAAATCGAATTAGAGTTGGTAATTTAATTAATGATGACTTGGGCTTAAATAATGTTAATTTAGTTTTTTTGTTGGAGATTTTTAGAGTTTCTTGAATTTGTTTGCCGTCCTGAATCAAACAACGAGAGTGATTGAACCCATATTCTAAAACGACGGCTTTGCCGAATTTACGAAACTCAGGAAATAGTCTTGATTTATCGTGTTTAAAGTAATTTACACAACAGTGTTTCATCCCATTATTTAGAGACGAACACTTTTTCAATAGCTGTTTTTGGTTTCGCCAGATTTGGTAGAGTAAACCCCCATAAACCAAGAGAATCAACAATAACTGAAGTAGGCGTAAGGCAATCGCTGTCATGGTTTCCCCCTGATGACTCCTGTGACTTCTGTGGTTGCTGCTAAGACTTGAGATATAGCAACTAATTGTCATCCCGCTAACGTTGAAACGCGCTACTTATAAGATAAGGTGTAATGTCATTTCTGACTTCATGCTTCTAGGTCACCCATTTGGGTGAGAAACTTAAGTCATCGGACAAGATTAAGGTTGATGGTTGAGATTGGGAAACTCACGGGCAGAAAACGGGGAAAGGTAAGGATTTAATGCTTGTTAACATTTATTAGTACAACGGACAGAATGTATGTCTAGGTACTTACCGAAATACGGAGTTGACAAAAGCCGCGTTTTTCTGATTATCTAAAAAATAGAATTAGAATTGAAAAAAATGTGCGCCTATAGAGTCAGTTGAGTTCCATTGACCGTTTGATTGGGTAAAAAATCCGTAGCGGTATCCCTTCATCAACAAAATTACTTGTCCTAATCATTTACCAGCTTTGGGCTAGTATTGGCAAAGAAAAATCATCTAAATCATTACCGCCAAATAGGTTAACCCGAATTCAAGACGTTCGCGATCGCACCTTACTTCTTGTCTGTGCCAATGTATCGGTTGACTAGGTTTCATCAATCGATGTCGTTTAGAACGAACTTACATTTTAACCCACGCAGGTGGGTTTTGTTTGTATAGCTGCGGTTTCCAACCGCCCCGCTAAGTTGACTACACAGTTCCGGAAACATTTAGTTTGCCCGGACTTCAGTTTAGTCCAGATGGAGAATTATTAGTAGTCGTTGCTCCAATGACGAAGATTTGGCTACATTCAACCTTTTACCTGATTCGAGTATGAATAAGTCCATAAATCAAAGTTATCTATGGTGACGGGTTGGTCAGTCTCCATGATAATTTTATTCGTCTAAATCAAGGTTCTTAGGGGCGGGAAGAGGGGCAACCCTCAACCCTTAACCGCTCTTCTTTTTCGGTGACGCTGAGGATGAACGAGACCCAGCGCCGCCAATCCCGTCTTTATCTTGTGGTTTTCCAGGTGGTACATCCTGGTAAAGTTGCTGACGTCCATTGCGAATCACCCTCAGCATGTCAGTAAGCTGTTGCTCAATACTATTGAGTACAGAATCAGCATAATCATCCGCACCGTTTTGAATGTCTTCGCATTCTTCGAGTGCGAGTTGGCGCAGTTGTGCCAATTCCTGCTGGGCTTGTCGGCGCATCTGTTCAATGTCAGTCCGGGTTTGTTCTTGCAGCGTTTCACACTCTTGCTGAACCCGTTGCCGAATTTGCTTGGCTTCTAGTTCTGCTTGTTGTACAATCCCCATGTCATCCAGAATCTGTTGAGCTTGTCGTTCAGCGGCTTCTAGGATTTCTTGGGCATAGTCTTCTGCTTGTAGGAGAATATCTTCCCCTTGCTGAACAATCTTTTGAGATTTTTCAAACGCCTCTGGTAGACTTGCCCGCACTACATCCAATTGCGTCAAGAACGCTTCTTCATCAATCAAAGTGTACTTGGTCAAGGGGATGTGTGGGCTATCAAACAGCATCTCCTCTAGCTTAGTGAGTTCTCTCTGGATATCTACATCGGGGGTTCCAGAGGAAAGGCGTTTCTCTGGGGGGTTTGGTTCTGGGAGTTGGTTGGGTTCGATGCGGGATGACTCTGGGCGTAACATCGGCAAATATCTAGGGCAACCTGGGGGGGAACAAGATGGTTAACAGATCCGCCAAATTTGGCAATCTCTTTCACTACGCTACTACTTAAAAAACTGTACTCGTTAGACGTGGCGAGAAAAACGGTTTCTATTTCATCCCAGAGGGTTTGATTGGTATGCGCCATCTGGAGTTCCTTCTCAAAGTCTGAAAGCACCCGTAGTCCCCGCAGTAAGACTTGAGCATTCTTGAGTTTGGCATAGTCCACTGTCAAACCTGTGAAGCTATCGATTTCGACATTCGAGAGATGTTGGGTACAACCGCGAATCTGTTGTACTCGCTCTTGTATTGTAAACAATGGCGATTTACTCGGGTTGCGGAGTACGGCAACAATGACGGTTTCAAAGAGCTTACAGCTACGCTCAATGATATCGAGGTGTCCTAGAGTGATCGGATCGAAGCTGCCTGGATAAATTGCAATCACGACAGAGACATCTGGAGGGGTACTGAGGAATTATAAGCTGTTATGACGATCTCCGCCGTTAACTTTAATTGTCCCCACCTACTTAAAGGTGACGATACCCGTGGCGAATACCCCTGTCTTGTCTACTCCCATTCTCGCCATTGATCGATCCAATCTTGAACAAGGTCAAGAATTAGCTCACGTCCCTTGACAATGTTAGCGGTTATGCTGATAAAAATAATGCCAGCAATTATGAGCAGAATCCACTTAGAGAATGGGTAGCGAAAACCAAAATAGACTAACTGGTAGAATACTGTAAAAATAAATGTAACCGTTCCAACCATTAAAAATGCCCGGACTTGCAGTCCTAATCCAGCCACAATAGCAACCAGACTAATAATTCCCGGAATGAGTCCAACGTCTTGATGAAATCCTAACGCCACCCAACAGATTATGCCGCTACCCAGTAAGCGGATGTAGTGACGCCAATTCCGTTTTTGCGGTAATCTTAATTCTGGATCAACTTGGGCGATGTAGAGGAAAAAATAACCAATCACGGCAGCATACGCTAAGGGTTCAGTAACCTGCTGGCTTTGCAAAACACGCCAAATTGCCCAATCGATGAAAAATAAACTTAAGTATGTCCAACGTAAATTAGATTGGCGATTGGTGACCCAGGCATAAAAACCTGCAAGAACTAATAAATTAAAAGCAGAGAGGGTTTGAGGATTGATTAAAATGCTCAGAAGAGGTAATATCGTGGCGTATCCTTGCCAAGGCTGATCATTCCATCCCCACCGCCACCAGGACGTTTGATAAACCGCGATCGCGAATAGACTGGCAATTATAGCTCGCCAAGGATCAAGTAGGCTTAACGGTGTCCACATCAAACGCGCATAAATACCAATGGCGACAACCTCAGTTAATCCGGCGTATATCCAGATGTCAGACTCTGGGAAAAATGGGGAAGATGAGGGAGATGAGGGAGATGAGGGAGAAAACTGGCGTTGTTGAATTCGTAAATTTCCTTGGCAAAACGCATAACTAGCCAGTATTAAACTAAGGATAAGTCCCACGAATCCCATCAGGTTAGGGGATGTTCCCACAGACATCCCAGCCGCTATAACCATCAAGACACTACCCATTGCCCAATGAATGTGGGCGGTAATTTCGATTTGGGTGACGCTGATCTTAAAAATTGTAGCCCGATCGCGCGAGCGCAAAAACCAGGCGAGTGAACGATAAATACCGCAGAGTACAGCCGTGACTAACGCTAAAATAATCAAGCCATTCCCAGGATTTCCCCCATCGCTTTGCAGTATCTGATAAATCACCAGTTCATACCAAGCCAGGGAAATACCTGCCAGAGAAAGATAGATAATACCTTTGGCTTGAGTACGGTGATACGCTACGCTGATACCGATTAAAGCCGCACCTAAGGTGAGCAACCCCGTATAGGGGGTGAAATAAAAAAAGCGTAAACTAATGCCAATCAAAGAATAAATTACCAATTCGTACCAGGCAAGGGAAATACCTGCCAGGAAAAGATAGGTGATACCTTTGGTTTGAGTACGGCGACGCCCTAGGATAATGCCCGTTAAAGCCGCACCTAGGGTGAGCAACCCTGTATAGGGAGTGAAATAAGAAAAGCGCAAATTAATGCCAATCATGGCATAAACTAAGGGTAAAGATTCCAGTATCTCTTGCCAATTTTCTCTCCACCTTCCAGATGTGCCAGGGTACGTCTCTAAATGCTCCCCGTCTTCCCCACCTAAACGGGCAAACCACCAACGGTTGAGAATTAGTGTTACATAAGCCAGGATAATGTTCGCGACACCGAGGATTAAGGATGAACCATTAAGCAGTACAATCGCATTAGCTATTATCAATTCTATTGCCCAACTAATGCCATAAATACTGAATTTGGGAAAAGAATGCCAATATCGGTAAACAATAGCACCACCAATGAGCATTGATGCAGTCAGGTACTGCCAACTAGATGGAATGAATTCTAGATACATATTGGCGCTTTGCAGCGTCAGTAGTCCTAGTTCCGTAGTAGACAAAGCAATTGCCCAGCGATCGCAGGCTTGAGCGTACAATTGAGCTAGCCGGCTAGACTGGGGCGTTAAGCCAGCGCGTAGCAGCCATAATCCGAAAATTGCGATCGCGCCCACCCAATACCAATCGGCTGCAGAGAGGGGGGACAATCCTGGAATTCCTTGTCCCAGACGTGCTATAGCAAAACTTAGGCTAAATCCAATTGTGATCGCGGCGGCTACGGTTTGCTCGAGGTAGCAGCTATTGATAAACATCACGAAAGTGGCGACACCCAAACCGATGAGTCTAATATCCGGTTGGAATAGGGTTAGCCCTTGGACGAGAAATAAGGCGATCGCACTCCACCAAAATACTTGGATTTGCCTTGAGTTTAGCTCCTGATTGGGAGTAGAATCTGAGTCTAACTCAGTGTTGTCTACCGATGACCTAGGACTCACTTGAGAATCCCTCAATGATGCTCTGGGAAAGGCATTAGCCTCTTTGTTACCTTGGCGCGATCGCGTACTTCGGCTGGCAATGTCGGTTAAGGTTAAAGGGGTTAACAGCCATAAGAGTCCCCAAGGTGGCATAGAAGCGGGAACAAAAAATAGGTCAATAAAGATCTCATCGGCTAGCAAGACATAACTAAGTCCGGCTAGCACAAAACCCAGATTCCAGCAACTGCGATACCAAATTTGTTTAATGCCAGGGAATGGGGGATTCGGATCGACAGTTTGCCCTGTGAATTGATTCCATTCTGCCACCATCAGCGCCAAGAATAGAGTCGCCCAGAGGGGTTCCCTGAGAGTCGGTATCCATCTGTGAATCAATAAACAGATGGTCAACAATCCACCAATATGGGTGAGGTAGACGAGAACAACTCGCACAAAATTAATCCGTTGACCGGGTGGCTGATATTTTTTATTGTGACTTAACTCGTCACGCCAGACTACGATAACGGGTTTATCCTGTGCAAATAGGTTGAGATAGCGACGGTTATTCAGCCGCACTAATCAAGCAATCTTATGAACTAACCCTACCCTTTAAGAGGGTGGGGAATTCCGCGATATCTTTTAAACCATAGACAACCTGCTGCTGTTCGGAGAAGGACAATTCTGGAAATATAGGTAGAGACAAAACTTGGTGACACACTTGCTCAACAACTGGAAAATCACCCACTTGATACCCTAAGCTCTGATAAACCGACTGCAAGTGCAACGGTAGGGGGTAATAAACCATCGAAATAATGCCCATCTGTTGCAGATTTTGGCGGACGTGATCTCGATAGTCACTGCTGCGGCTGTCTTGAGTTAGACGAATCGTGTACTGATTCCAGACAGCATGGCTTCCTAGAGTTTCTTGAGGTAAGGCGATTTCTGGAACAGGTTGTAATAACTGGTGATACCGATCAGCAATCTGAGAGCGAACCTGATTCCACTGATCAAGATAACCTAATTTGATTTGTAAAATGGCGGCTTGTAGGGCATCTAAACGGCTATTGATTCCTGTGGCTTCGTGGTGATAGCGATCGCGCATTCCATGTTCTCGCAGCATTCTGATTGTAGCTGCTAGGGTTGGGTCATTAGTAATCACAGCACCACCATCCCCACAAGCCCCTAAATTCTTGGTGGGAAAGAAGCTAAAGCAGCCAATATGCCCAATGCTACCCACCTTTTGTCCCGCCCATTCCGCGCCCGTTGCTTGAGCGCAGTCTTCAATAACCACTAAATCATGCGCCTGGGCGATGTCCATAATCGCCGTCATATCCACAGGCTGTCCAAACAAATGAACGGGGAGAATCGCTTTAGTTTTCGGCGTAATCGCCGCTGCAATCTGATCAACGTCAAGATTAAAGGTTTGGGGATCAATATCCACAAAAATAGGTGTCGCCCCCACCCGGGTAATCACTTCCGCCGTGGCGATAAACGTGAAGGGCGTGGTAATCACCTCGTCCCCTGATCCAATCTCTAAGGCTCGCAGTGCCAGATACAAGGCGTCTGTGCCAGAGTTACAGGCGACGCATTCGCTGGTATTCATATATGCCGCAAATTGCGTCTCAAAGCCTTGAACCGGAAGCCCACCCACGTAACGTCCGGAGGTAAGTATCTCCTGAACAGCTACACTGACTTGGTTTTCAATGTGTTTATACTGTCGTGCCAGATCAATAGGGGGAATGTGATTCACTCGCTTACACCTAGACGTTTTTATCCAATAAATCAAATTTTGCAGCAAAAGGGAATCCTTCTCCCTCTTGTACTATCCTCAATCCATCGCTTTGAGGTTGGAAGTGGGCAATCATGATAAGTCTTGAGACGCTCAATAATGCAGCTAAACCTAGTACAAGAAGGCAGAAATAACGCCAACAGCTTCCCAGACGTAGCATGCTACGTCTCTACATGCTCCCCCAGCTCCCCCATCTTCCCCAGCTCCCCCATCTTCCCCAGCTTCCCCAGCTCCCCCAGCTCCCCTATTTCCCCCCTCCCCCCATGCTTCACAAACTCTTCAAAGCATCTTTATCATAGCTACACCTAAAACCGCGCTGGAACAGGCAAACTAAGAAAAGCAGATGCACCCTGCCAGCCACAGCAGATGCACCCTGCTGAACCCTGAGTAAAACCCACATTATCGCTTAAATTCAAAAATTAGGCGATATGTGGGTCTTGTTTTATTTCCCGCGATCGCAGTTCCTCTATCCGGAGGGTTTAGGAGTTGACTGACAAAGGTGCAAGATTTCAATAAAGCGGAGTATCCTAAGATTAATGGCACTGAAATAAGCTGTTTTGAATCGCCGAAACCTTTGGTATACCGTAGGGTGGGCATTGCCCACCCTACGGTATACCAGTCAGTGACATTCATCCTAAGATTCGATTCACAGCTATAGTTCCATTTCGGAGCGTCCAATGAGCGCTACAGCAAAACGATTCAAGCGATTCCTCAAGTATCTTGGCTTAGTCGGTTTAACAACTGTTTTGACAGTAGCGTTAGCGTGGCAAGATTTCCCCAGCCGAATGAGAATCAGTGCAGTTAATGCAGCGATTCCTGATACACCAGTGGTTCAGGTATCTACCCCAAATGCGGCTGAATGGGTGCAAGTGGGGAAAAAACGGTATCAGTCGGGTGAATTTGCCGCCGCCGTAACCGCTTGGCAACAGGCTGCCGATCTTTTTGCAAGTCTTGGGGATTCCCGGAATCAAGCCATGGTACTGAGCAATTTAGCACTCGCCTATCAGCAGTTGGGACAGTGGACGCCAGCCAATCAGGTAATTGAGAAGAGTTTACACCTTATACAAACCGAAAATGATAGTCGCGATCGCACGACGGTTTTGGCACAGGCGCTGAATACCCAGGGAAAGCTCCAACTAGCACAGGGAAAACCGGAACAGGCACTGAAGACGTGGGAAGAAGCGACAGAAACCTATCAGCAGGTGGGCGATGAAACTGGGGTGGTGCGTAGCTTGATGAATCAAGCGCAAGCCTTGCGAGTTTTGGGGTTTTATCCGCGAGTTAAGATGACGTTAGAACAGGTGAACCAACGGTTGCACAATCAGCCGGATTCCGCGATTAAAGCGGCGGGATTATTGAGTTTTGGCGATACGTTGCGCTTGGTGGGTGACTTGGAAGAATCGCAGACAGTGTTGCAGAAAAGTTTAGCCATTGCCCAAAAGTTAGACTTATCCTCAGGGATTACGGCGGCGTTTTTGAGCTTGGGGAATACGGCGTATAGTCAGGGAAAATTGAAGGCGGCAATTGAGTTTTATCAAAGCGCGATCGCGTCTTCTGTTTCACCAACAACAACCCTACAGGCACAATTAAATCAACTGCGTTTATTCATAGAACTAGAAAACTGGGCAGACGCGAAAGCCTTAGCCGAGAAAATACAGTCCCAATTTGCCAATTTACCCACCAATCGTAGCACGATTTATGCCCGAATTAATTTTAGCCAAAGCCTGCTCAAACTGTGGCGTCATGAATCAGTGGTTGTAGGGGCGGGTTTTACTTCTAACCTTCCGGAGGAAACCGCTAACGTAACTAAACCCGCCCCATTCCCCATCGTCGGCGTTGGTTTAACTAATAACGTTCTGGGGAAAACCGTTAACGCCACTAAATCCACCCTGAACCCACAAACCGTTGCTCAAATTCTGACAACAGGAATTCAGCAAGCTAAGGAATTATGCGATCAACGGGCGGAATCCTACAGCTTGGGTTATTTGGGTCAGATTTACGAGTATACTCAACAATGGTCTGACGCGAAAACCCTAACAGAACAGGCGTTACTGTTGGCGCAATCGGTCAATTCTCCTGATATTGCTTATTTGTGGCAATGGCAGTTAGGACGGTTGCTGAAAGCTCAGATCGACCGAGGAATTGCCGATGATTCTGCTTATCCTAGTGCTGTTGCTGCTTATCAAGAAGCGATTCATTCTCTCAATTCCCTGCGGAATGATTTAGTGGCAACAAATTTAGAATTACAGTTCTCATTTCGAGAGAGTGTAGAACCGATTTATCGCCAACTTGTTAGTTTACTATTGCAACCGGGGAGTAAAGCGGTTAGCCAGGAGAATTTAGTTCAAGCCCGTGAGGTGATTGAATCCTTACAGTTGGCTGAATTAGATAATTTCTTTCGTGAGGCTTGTTTGACGGCGCAACCGGAATCTGTTGACCAAATTGATGCGAATGCGGCGGTTATTTATCCGATTATTTTACCGGATCGATTGGAGGTAATTGTTTCGATAGCCAACCAACCACTACGACATTATGCGACTCCCTTATCTCAGGCGGAAGTGGAAGACGTATTAAATCAAACCCGCCGTTCTCTCAGACGTGTGGCGAGCGATCGCGAACGATTACCCCTGTTTAAACAATTGTACGATTGGTTGGTGCAACCCATTGAGACAGAGTTAGCGGCATCTGAGATTAAAACCTTAGTATTTGCCTTAGATGGTTCCCTGAAAAGTCTGCCCATGGCAGCATTATATGATGGTGAAAACTATCTGATTGAGAAATACAGTGTCGCCCTGACTCCCAGTCTGCAAATCCTGCAACCCCAACCCTTAAGCCGTACCCCGATTAAGGTGTTAGTGGGGGGATTAAGTGAGGCAAAACAGAACTTTCCGGCGTTACCCGGTGTGGAGTCGGAGATACAGCAGATTCAGGCGGAGATTCCGGCGCAGGTGCTACTAAATCAGCAATTTACCAGCGCGGCGATGCAAAAAGAGATAAGTGCTGCGTCATTTCCGGTGGTTCATTTAGCCACTCATGGTCAGTTTAGTTCTGATGCTGAAGATACCTTTATTTTGGCGTGGGATGATCGCGTCAGTGTGAAACAATTGGGTGAAGTTCTCCAGGTGCGGGAAGAGAGGAAACGTCAACCCTTGGAATTGCTAGTATTGAGTGCTTGTCAAACCGCCGCAGGTGACAAACGGGCGGCGTTGGGAATAGCAGGAGTGGCGGTGCGATCGGGGGCGCGGAGTACGTTGGCGACGTTATGGTCAGTAGATGATCAGTCTACGGCTACGTTGATGGTGAAATTTTATCAGGAATTGGCACAAGCCAATGTCGCCAAGGCGGAAGCGTTGCGTCAGGCTCAGTTGGCACTATTGCAGCAGTCGAGATTCAGACATCCTTACTATTGGGCACCGTTTGTGTTGTTGGGAAATTGGCTTTGATTGCGTTTGTCGTCAGGGAACCTTAGCCCTATATTCTGTTGGGTTTCCTGGTATCAACCCCACCAACAGTCAAAACAGGTAATTTTTAAACCGAACCCCAGCCAACCTGCACCAGAAATAACTACAGGTGGAGGAAGGCGAAATGACGGACAATGTTCGCGGGAGCAAAGTGTGGCAGAAGATACCACGGCATCTCAATCCCTGACGGTACTTGTCCCCTCTGTCTTGAATGCCCAACCATTAAAAGAATTGGAGCGATCCCCGGTTGGCATGAATTTCCAGTTAACAGTATCAGAAAAACCGACATTTCTGGTTTATGTTCCGCAAACCTCTGCTCAAGTCCTAGAACTGAGACTGGAAGATGAGGAAGGTCAACCAATTGGTGAGGCAGCTTACCTTAATTTAACAGAAACTCCAGGAATTTATCGCATTAGTTTAGCTGAAACTGCGCCGCCTTTAGCAGTTGGGAAAGATTATAAATGGTTAGTTTTGCCAATGGTTTCCTAACCACGCCTGTCCTTGACTAATTGATAAAAAACCCTTCGATAAAGATTCATAATTAAAGTTATCAATAAAGAAAATTTTTCGGCTACCGCACAATCTTTGATTCTTGAATTATCTTCTTGAA
>NZ_JAVKBY010000011.1:0-31574 GCF_040222985.1 Coleofasciculus sp. F4-SAH-05 | reverse complement strand
TCAAAATTGGGTTATCCATTTGTCTGTCTTCTCTCAGGGTTGGGAGGTTGTGAAGGCAATCTGAGTTTTAGCGATCGCGCTTCTCTGTCTCTGATTTTACCTGATTCATACTCCTCACTTCGACTTGTGTGTACACGGTAGAATCTTGGGGGCGAATAAAATTTACCACTAGGGTCGCCTCTGACTCCCCGCCCCCTGATAGTTCGTATAAAGCGTAAACATTGTGACTTTCTACGACTTCTCTCCCTTGGTCTGAGTCAACTTGGGTTTGCCTTAAAACAGCTACACTCGTTACATCTGATCCATTTTGCTATATATCGATCGCCTCGTTTAGTTTCAGTAGAGCTGGGACTGGAAGTAAGTTTTGGACTGGGCTTGAGAGCAGGAACTCCCTAATCTCCTTTATCGGAATCTTTCCCCAAGTCGCGCCGTGCTTTTGCGGACTGGGCTGATCGACTAAGTAAAATGCGAGCTGCCACTTTTCTCTGAAAAGGAGAAACGTCCCATCTTCACTCCAGTAGAAAAATGCATAGGGGAGGGCGTCGTAGGCTAGCCGTTCTGCCTTGTTCCTAAAGTTTATGCAGTTATTCTCAACAGAACAGAGAGAGGGGTTCCTAGGATCTATGCATTTTCCTCCAAAGGGGCATTGCCCCGACGCCATGAAACTTAGTCCTTTGCCGACGCTGGACATACAATCTTACTCCTTCAGATATTAGACAAGAACAATCGCTTTGACTCTGGCGTCATTTCCCCTAGGGCTTTAACGTATCTCTTCCTGTGGCGTCTTTTACCGTTTCGCCACTCCCACCACCTTTCGTAAAGGTAGCCGCGTCCACTTTTGAGATTAATGTCATAGTGTTTCGGTTGCTCATCCTCTGGTTCCCCAGGTTCCCCAGGCTCTCTTTGTTCCCCAGGCTCTCCCTGTTCCCCCTGCTCCCCCTGTTCCCCCTGCTCCCCCTGCTCCCCTATTAGGGGACTTCTTTCGGGGTCTCCTAAAGAAAAGTCCCCTAACTCCCCCTCGACAAGATCTTCGACTCGCCTAATAAACGCCTCATAAATAGAGTCGATATCCGTCTCATCTATAGCGAAGGATACCCCGTTGCACCAATCCGAACTTTTTGCGATATAGAGGGATACCCCGGTAGTCCCCAGCGTCAGCGTGCCAGTATAGTTTTTGTAAATTAGGGTACAGAGACAGCCCGAAAGTCTTTTTTTCTGACGGTAATCGCGTGTAGGGGGTCGCTCGTTGTTGTCAGATTTCCCGCGATCGCCAGGAAAAGTTTGTAGGTGTTTGCAGGTGTTTGTAGGTCTGGGAACAGAGGTTGTCACGCGATCGCATATAGGGGATTCCGGCTCTGGCTCCTGTTCCGCGATCGCACATTCCCCCGCGCAGTTGTCCTCCGCCCTGCCGTCCGAGCCTTGCCCGTTTACCCCAGTGGGTGGCGCTCCTGCGACATCCAAGGAAACTTTCGAGGCTCCCTTATATAGAAGTCCCCCCGTTTGTCCCCTACTTGCCTCAATTTGTACCCTACCACTGTCCCGTTCTTCTCCAGCGGGAACGCCAGGGGCTTGGTCGAAACTGATCTGGTCACGGTCTAAATTGTCTTGTTTGCCAACGGTTGTATCGGGTTGTCCCCCAACGCTGTCTCGTTTTTCTCCCGGTAGACCGCCAGGGGCTTGGTCTAAACCGTCCTGGTCACAGCAGGGGGAGACCTCCGACTGGGGAGCGTCCACAGAGCATTTCTGGATTCGCAGCAACGCCGCATCAGACCATGTAATGCGCTGGGGCGGTTGCGTCGGCTTTTCGGGGAGGTCATCCAGGTAGATTGATCTAGAGTTGGTTTTAGCAGAGACCCGTCCAACCCAGATGATGGGGTCTATCAAGTATTGTCTTGCTGAGCACGAGGACTTCACCCGACAAACAAGATCACCGGGGCTAACCGTCGATGGACTCGCAATGACTCCATTAGGGTACACCCTTGGGCTGTCTTCCTGATTTAAATCCTGAGCATCGATGCTAGTGGTTCCGGAGGATTCACTACCACTGGGAGCGTCCATTCCTTTCGATGCCTTTAACCTTCTGGACTTTTCCTTTGGACGAAGCTTACGCGGATCAATTAATTCCGTGATATCTGTGGGTGACGCCGGTGCCTCGATCTCAAACTGGTTGACATCAAATAAAGTAGACATTTCCCTGGTTCCTCCTGTGGTCTCGTTTTTTTTGCGACCTCGCCCCCCCTTCGCAAGGGGGGATATAGTGGAAGTCCTGGAAAACTCAGGTTTTTTGAGGCTTGACTGGCTAAGTTTAGGGAAGCATCTCCCAGTTGAACCCAGCTTTTTGCATGAGCTGAATAAAAATCCGGACTTGTCCAAGGGTTAACCGAGGCTCATCATCCCCTTTTTCCCATCGCTGAATTGCCCGCCTCGAAACCCCAAAAATCTCAGCCATTTCAACCTGAGTCAACTCCAGGGCTTTCCTAAGAGTTCTAATCATTTCTCCGCTGGGGTTGCTATTTTTTTCTGATCGTTCTACCATTATGACATAGAAAGCGACGTATACGTCGCTTGGCAATAAAAGACAAAAGCCCAAGTCGGGGGCTAGGGAAGTGTCACATCTAACCTCGACTTGGATTCCCCAAGATATCACGCTTATTGCAGTCTACTAATCATGTCTGCAATAGAATTTAACCTTAAAAATAACGGCTATAGAAGAGACTGAGACGCTGTTATTTTGCGGATTCTGCTGGGTATTTTTGGGGCGAAGTGACGAAGATTATCAAAGGAGTCCCGCCTATCGAGTAACACAAAATCGGTCAGCTACATGAGCAAATCCTTGGCGCTTGTGCGGGAGGGGCACAGCCTTAGAGAGCAAACTTCTCCCGCCTTTTAGACCTTCTCGAACATCGAAAAACATGACTGATTATCCAGGTTTACCTAAAGACTCCGAGGCTTTTATCGACAAGCCTATAGATAAAGGCCCCCCATTACCCGTCCCAACGGACAACTCCCCTGAACGAATAAACGAACTCGATCTAGCCAAGCGTCGGGCGATCGATTTAATCGAGGACGGAGAACTCGCTGCGGGTTGGGTTTGGTTCGTCGTGACACTTTCGCAGTCCAAATGGAGCGACAGGTATCATGCCCCCCTTCTGCTGGGGAATTTCCTCCGTCGAGCAAATAAGCTGTCTACGCCTGAATTAATTAAGGAATTTATCGAAGATTTCACATAGAGGTATCCATGAAGCAAACAGACCAAATTCAGCAACATTTGCTGAAACTCCTGGAGACAGATCCAGATCTTACAGTTAGGTTGAACTTCTCCCCTGACGGCGCATTTTTCCTTTGGACTCAATTACTGCTATTAAGGCATCATCACGCCAACCAATCAGAAGATCCGCAACAAGCAATAACGGAGATAATTAACACTTTGGAAAAAGAGCTGAAGTTCTTAAGCCCGGTACTCTCTAAAATAATCAAGGGGTTACAGTGGGAGAATTTACTGGGAGCCTGCTACTCGGATTTGTCGCCCGACGTTTCGGCTGCTTGTTACAGCAGCGATGCTCAGGTTTCCGAGACCCCAGACCAACACGTCTTGAGAAAAGCCGAGTGTTTAGGCTCCTGGATCGTTGGCTACTACTACTACCGCAGTGCCAATGAGCTAAATTTCCATTTGGTCGGGAACTATCAGGAAGATCGCACGGCGAAGTGCGCATTGAGCTTATTGCGGAACTGCTACCCCCTTATGTCTTGGAGGCTTCTGTTCGTTTCCGACGTTTAATCATCCTTGCGGGAAGGGGACAAGGTTTCAGCTTGTACCCTAACCCGCGATCGCGAAAACAAACATCATCATTATCACCATGGACTCAATTATAACCAAAATACCGAGCGCATACTTCATGTATATTTCATTCTCCGGCGGGAACGGCGGAAGATGGATCAACCTAGCCCAAATAACAAATGTCACCGTCTGCCCTGTACAAAGCAGTGGAGACCTTCCAGACCTCAAGGTTCACTTTGCCGACAGACAATCGCTCCCGCTAGAGGGAAGCGCGGGAGAGCAATTAGTTCAGGAGTTAGAGGATATGTGTGAGCGTTTCGCTCAGATAACTAAACCTAACCCGGCAGACGATGAAGTTCGGTTGGTGCAGCTATTAATGTCACTCAGAAACTCTATGGTCTCCCTCAATTGTGTCGCTGAGACTTTACCGAACATCTCTAACCTTCAAAAAAAGGGGATGGCTGAAATCATCATCAAATTGAACCACAAGATGAAGGCTGAATTAGAACAAGTTTGCGAAGTTCTGGGAATAGAGCTAATTGAGCCGACCGAGACCACTCATCTCGTGGTCGAAATAGACTCTGACACCGAAGCATAGTCTGCTTACTCTCTCGCACCTAGCCACCCTGCCAGGGGTGGCAGGCTGCGGTAGAGATAGCGCATCTTTACCGTCTGACAGTTTGCTGTCAGTCGCTTGGGACTGGAGAGTATGCGATTAAACAGTGAAATGACCTTACGGTTGCTTCTTTTCGCGATCGCCCTCTCCAGCATCAAGCACCACTTAGGCAGTTGAAAGGTGAATTGGTGAAAACCCTGGGTGATTCGTGACTGCATAACTACGTGGGCGCACATACCCTAACTGAACCAGGAAAATAAAATATGCAACGATTTGTAGGCGTTGACATCTGCAAGGATCACTTCGTCTGTTGGACTCTGGAATTTCGCCCCCAGAACTTAAAACAATACTGGCGGGAGAATTTTAAGTCACGGTCTCGGAAACCTGAGGACGACGAATTGACATTCTATGTTACAAGCGCTGGGATTGATGGATTCTTGAGTCTTCGACCAACAGCCATCGCCATGGAGCCGACTGGTTTCTACTACTCTGAGTTTTTAGCTCGGGTTTGTGCGGCAGAAGGCATTCCCGTTTATTGGGTCGGACATGCAGAGGTTAATCATTACCGTCGGGGGCATCGACTCCCCGATAAAAATGATTTGGCTGACGCGCTTGCAATGGCGGCTTACCTCTGGGAGAACCACGACAAGCCTGAGTTCTTTCTGGAATTCTTTCCCGGTCCACCGCGACAACTGCGGGAACTGTACCTTAAGCTCCAGACCCTCAACCGTCAGCAAAACCCCTATATCAATCGGATTAGGCAACAGCTTGCCGTTGAGTTTCCTGAGGTCGCCATGTCTCAGTGTAAAGCTGGTGTAACGGGGGTTCCACCTTTGATTGGGTGGTTGGCTAATTCGGAGAATACACCCATATCCGCGAAAGCTCGGACGGATTACGCCAAGCGATGGAACGACTCCATTTCGCGGCGCTATGGCGGAACGATTTCCCCTTATACCCGCAAACTGGCTCAACACCTTTGTGATTTGTACCACTGGGAGAATCAATTGCAGGCTCAGATGAATCAGGTCCTAATGAGCGATGTCTTCGTTCAATACCGCAAGATACTAGATCGGTTTGGAATGAAGCCTCGAACCCAATCCATTATCATATCCCAAATCTACCCCATATCCCGCTATGATTCAATTGGCGGATTTAAAAAGCGGCTGGGCTGTGCTGGTGAAGAAGAATCCAGCGGGGATAAGCAAGGCTTCCGCACAACTGCTGGTTCAAAGTTACTGCGACAGGCGATGTACTTGTGGGTTCTTACCACCATCGCCCCAACTCGTAGCCGCCCCCAATCAGCTATCGGGCAAAAAATCGGGGCGTACTATGACAAGCAGAAAAACAAGCTCTATGGCAGCCAGTCGGAATTAACCGACCGCGCCGTGTCTCAGAAGCTGAAAGGTTTTGTCGGACAACTAGAACGGATGCTCAGAAACGAGTTAAGTCCCCTTGTTCGGAAGGACGGAATAGAATCATTACATCAAGCGTTGGGAGTGGTGGTAACGATGCTAAACGCAACGCTACTGGGAAACCTAGTTGAACCCATCTCTGACTCAGCTAACGAAACCGAAATAAAGAAGGGCTTCGGTAACTTAGTGATCATGCGAACAGCCGGTTATTCTTGCAAACTCTTGTTCAAAGAGTTGAAGCGGAACATTAACCAGAGCTAAAATCATCTTGATTCTATTGTTGCAGAGGGGGGGGAGGTATTAAACCAATCCCCCTTTGTATTTGGCTAGATTTTCAGAGTAAGGTGAAATCCCCACACTGCTAATGTAGTATGATTTTGTAGTATAGGCTCAATTCAAGACTGGCAGTGATTTTCCGACGAAGCAGACTACCAGCCGCGCCCTAGTGCAGCGCGGCAAAAATACAAGAGCCGCTTCGTAGATACGATGAAGCAGGGGGAGATATTAGCTGTTCAGTTATTTCTGCTTTCTTGCACTAGATAATTATGCTCAACGGTATGGAGATATGATCAAAATTGGCGGGGATAACACTCCTCCCTTTATCTATGTCAGCAATCCCCAGGCGATTAAAGAGATTTTTACGGCTGATCCAGAGTTATTTGAATCGGGTCGAGGAAATGGGGTATTACGCTATTTACTAGGGGATAACTCACTGCTGATGTTAGATGGTGAACCCCATCAGCGCCAACGCCGCCTGTTGATGCCTCCCTTTCATGGCGATCGCTTGCGAGAGTATGGTCAGCTTATTTGTGATATTACGGAAACGGTAACCGCAGAATGGACAGTGGGTCAACCGTTGATTATCCGTACCTATACCCAAGAGATTACCCTGCGGGTGATTTTACAAGCTGTGTTTGGCTTGGATCAGGGAAAACGTTACACCCAACTGAGACACCTGTTGAGTACCCTTCTGGCATCCTTTGATTCTCCCCTCAGTTCCACTCTGCTCTTTTTCCCTTGGTTGCGACAGGATTGGGGTGCGTGGAGTCCCTGGGGGCGTTTTTTGCAGTTAAAGCAGCAGATCAAACAGTTGGTTTTTGATGAAATTCGCGAACGTCGAGAGCAAGGGGATGAGTCACGAACCGATATTTTAACATTACTCCTATCGGCACGAGATGAAGCAGGTGAGCCGATGACGGATGAGGAATTACATGATCAGTTAATGACACTTCTAATTGCGGGTCATGAAACCACGGCGTCTGCATTGGTTTGGGCATTGTATTGGATTCATTATTTGCCAGACGTGCGTCAAAAGCTGCTTGAGGAATTAGAAACCTTGGATGCAGAGGGCGATCCGATGGCAATGTCTCGGCTTCCCTATCTGACAGCCGTCTGTCAAGAAACCTTGAGAATTTATCCCATTGCTCCGAGTACCTTCATTCGGATTCCTAAATCACCCATAGAAATCATGGGATATCAATTTGAAGCGGGTACAGCGTTGATGCCTTCTATTTATTTAGTTCATCATCGGGACGATATCTATCCCCAACCCAAGCAATTTAAACCGGAACGTTTTCTAGAACGGCAATATTCACCTTACGAATATTTACCCTTTGGTGGAAGTAACCGTCGCTGTATTGGTTCAGCATTGGCACTGTTGGAAATGAAGCTGGTGCTGGCGACTGTTTTGTCACAATTTGAACTGGCATTAACCGATAATCGTCCGGTGAAGCCGATGCGTCGCGGTTTAACAATTGCGCCTCCTGGCAACCTGCGAATGGTTCTCAAGCAGCGTCGGCAACAGAAAAAACCTGTGATGGTTTAATCTCATCTGTTGCCAATTATCGCCTGAATTGAGCAATGGTTCAATTAACCTACTGGTAATAATTGGGGGTTAGTCGAAGAATTGACTTCTGTTAACTTAGCTTGAGCCAATTCTAAATCGTAAGGGAATGGTGGTTTGATTGGCTGATAATCTCGTTCATGGGGTGTACCGTGACGCAAGACAGCCTTCACTACCACACAAGTTTCGGAACTGAGATTAATTGCACCATGAAGAATCCCGGCGGGGACTTTTACGACTGTTGGCTGAGCGTCAATTAAAGGAATATAATCATACTGACGATTTCTTAGCACCACTAAGACAAAAGTTCCCCGCACAACTAAAAGTTGATCGGTTTGAAATCGGTGAACAAATAGATCTTCCACCGTCGCAGGTGGAATCTGCACCAGTATGGTTTCGTGACTCGATTGGGGGGTGTAAAAATCGACTGTTCCGCCTTTGACCGATTCCAAGGGACGATCTTCGATGTTGTTGATTAAGCCCATGATCACTATCCCTCTTTTTTATCTCTATTGTTAATATAGAGGGTAACTATGTTAATTTATGTTACTAAATTGACAAAATGTGCTAATTCATGATAATCGGGGTTTGGGTCTTACGCGATCGCACAAGCTGGCTTTACCGTTGAACCAGCATCTGTAGGTGACGCTACAGCCCTCACCCCCAGCCCCTCTCCCAAGCCAGCCCTCACCCCCAGCCCCTCTCCCAAGCTTGGGAGAGGGGAGCAAGAGGGGAGCAAGAGGGGAGCAAGAGGGGAGCAAGAGGGGAGCAAGAGGGGAACAGTAAGACAGTTTGACCTATTTCCTGGGCTTGTTTACCGTTTTGAGCAACTCAGCAATTGACTTAAGCTGAGTTTGAGAGAAATATGCCATTGCCAGAATTACAGCAACCGCTACTCCGCCATACACCATCAGGGAACTGATATTCCCGGATTCAGGGGGTAGAGGCGGCTCAGGGGGAGTCGCTGTAACTAGGATGACCTGTTCTTTGTTATTATTGGACATAAGAATCCTTTGGTCTTTCGAGACCATAAACAACGGGTAAACAAATTAAAGAGCGTCATGGGTGTCAGCCAGTCGCTCAACTGAATTTGTAAGCAATCGAGAGCGTCTCTAGTTCTAGATAGGGGCGCTCAATTGCTTATATGGCAAGGATAGCACAAAATATACGGCAAGCTTACCGTATTTTCTAAAATAGTAAGTCAAAAATGACATAGAATAAAAACATCCAGGTTAGACGACGGTGTAAGGAGGAGCAATTCATGAACTCAGATCTTGAACCCGCGAAGGCGGGTTTCGTTTGTGTAGTTGCGGTTTCAACCGCCCTATTGAGGTGGTTATCGAGGGGGTTAGTAATATGAAAGTGTCTCGTTTTACTCCCAGTTTGATGCAGCATGAAGATTTAGAAGCCATCTTTGTGCAGCGTCATCAGTTAGCCGAGGATATTGTGGAACGCATTAGCGATAGTGTACTTACACCGTCGCCACATCACACGTTGCTGATTGGATCACGGGGTATTGGCAAAACCCATTTAGTCTCGTTGGTGTATCACCGGATTCGCAAGCAGGAAGCGTTGCAAAATCGCCTGTTAATCGCCTGGTTACGAGAGGAAGAATGGGGCGTTACCTCGTTTCTGGATTTGCTGTTGCGGATATTTCGGGCGCTTCAGGAAAATGATGGAGATTTTGCCAAAATCCAGGTAAAGGGGGGACGAGAAGGGTTAATTAAGCGGGTTGAATCACTTTATGAATTGTCGCCGGATGAGGCAGAACAGGCTGGGGCAGAATTATTAAAGGAAATCATCGGAGAGAATAGCTTACTCCTATTGATGGAAAACCTGGATGATATCTTTTCTGGGTTGGGTAAAAAAGGGCAAAAACAACTCCATGCTTTTTTGCAAGAGAATCCTGGCTGTATGATTTTGGCAACGTCTCAGAGTTTATTCGATGAGGTAAAAAAAGAGAAATCGCTGTTTTATAGGTTTTTCCACATTGATCACTTAGAAGATTTAACCGTTGAGGAAGCGATACAGTTATTAGCCAATATTGCCAGAGTTAGAGGCGATCGCGAATTAGAGTCCTTTATCCGACAGCCAAGGGGACGCGATCGCATCCAGGCGGTTCATCATCTGGCTGGGGGAAATCACCGGGTTTATGTGATTTTCTCAGAGTTCCTCACCCGCGAGTCGCTGGATGAATTAGTGGAACCGTTTATGCGGATGCTAGATGATTTGACCCCCTATTATCAGGCGCGGATGGCGTCTCTTTCGCCGCAGCAACGGAAGATCGTTGAATTTTTGTGCGATCGCCGCCATGGGGTTCCAGTCAAAGAAATTGCCCAGCGCTGTTTTCTGACGCATCAAACCACATCCAGTCAGCTTAAGGATTTGCGGGAAAAAGGGTATGTTATATCTGACGCGATCGGGCGGGAGTCTTTTTATGAAATGCGGGAAACCTTGATGCGGTTTTGTCTGGAGGTGAAGAAGCAACGGGGGGAACCGATACAGTTATTTGTCGATTTTTTACGGATTTGGTATACGAAGGAAGAGTTATTACAGCGATTAGGAGTAACAAATGATGATCTCCAGTATCAACAACGCCTAAAACCACTCCCCTCTGATGCTGTTCTAGAACGAGAATATATTCTGTATGCACTCCAGGCGATGGATAATGAAGAAGATGAAGATCCTCGCATCGCCGCGTGTTTGCAGGAGTATGAGAATTGTTTTGAGAAGAAAGATTATGTTAATGCTTTAGAACTAGCAGAGAAACTGGTGACAATTCGCGGTCAAGCAGAGGATTGGTTTAAACGCGGATTGTGCTTGAGCAATCTTCAACGCTATGAGGAAGCGTTGGTATCCTGTGAAAAAGCAATTGAGCTTGCTCCTAATTATGCACCAGTTTGGGTACTACGAGGCAAAATGCTGTACTATATCGAGCGCTACGAGGAAGCTTTTGCCTCTTGTGACAAAGCAATTGAACTTAACCCTAATTATGCACCAGCTTGGTTCAACCGAGGCACGATGCTATACAATATCGACTACTACCAGGAAGCCTTGGTCTCCTACGAACAAGCAATTGAGCTTGACCCTAATTATGCACCAGCTTGGTTTAACCGAGGCACGATGCTATACAATATCGACTACTACCAGGAAGCCTTGGTCTCCTACGAAAAAGCAATTGAGCTTGCTCCTAGTTATGCAGAAGCTTGGTGCAACCGGGGCGCAATGCTATATAATCTCGAACGCTATGAGGACGCTTTGGTCTCCTACGAAAAAGCAATTGAGCTTGCTCCTAGTTATGCAGAAGCTTGGTGTAACCGGGGCGCAATGCTATATAATCTCGAACGCTATGAGGACGCTTTAGTATCTTACGAAAAAGCAATTGAGCTTGATCCTGGTTATGCAGAAGCTTGGGGACGGCGAGGTTTGGTACTAAGTCAACTCAAACGTTACGAGGAAGGCTTAGTATCTTACGAAAAAGCAATTGAGCTTGACCCTAGTTATGCAGAAGCTTGGAGACTACGAGGTTTGATGCTAGACGAACTAGAACGCTATGAGGAAGGCTTAGTATCTTACGAAAAAGCAATTGAGCTTGACCCTAGTTATGCAGAAGCTTGGGGACGACGAGGTTTTGTGCTAGAGAAACTTGAACGTTACGAGGAAAGCTTAGTATCTTATGAAAAAGCAATTGAGTTTGACCCTAATTATGCAGCACTTTGGTTTAACCAAGGCTGGGTGCTAGACAATCTCGAACGCTACGAGGAAGCCTTGGTATCCTGTGACAAAGCCATTGAACTGGGGTTTCAAGACTCCTCTGTTTTCTTAAACCGTGCTATTGCCATTTTGGGATTAAATCGCTGGGATGAAGGGATTGCTGCACTGGAGAACGCATTTCAACGTTTTACCCTAGACGATGAAGCTGATGCAGATGATGCCAAGTTAATTACGCACATCTTGTTCAACAGCAGTAACAATGTGGAGATATGGCGATCGCGCATCAAAACCCTCATCGAACTTTACCACAAACACCAGGTTATTTCTACATTAGGACAGGGGCTTGTGAAAAGCGTTCCTACACTAATGTCAGAAATGGTTAGTGACAAAGCCGCACAAACCTGGCTGGAGGTGTGGCAAGAATTGGCGAGTGATTATCCTGAATTCCAAATCCCTCTCCGTCTTCTCAATACTGCTGTTCGCTATAAGGAAACAAAAGGCAATAAGCGTGTTTTGTTTAGCCTACCCATTGAAGAACGCAAGCTGCTAGAACCTTTACTGGGTATAGCGGACACATCGGCGGTTAAATAATCAGTCATGCATTGAAATTGGGTATTAGTAGCGAGCAAGATCCTCGCCCTACAAAGACTGCGCCATTCTTGACATTAAGGTTTAAATGCATAACAGCTTATTTCTCTCAGTAAGGTTGTAAGGCTTCAAGGGGATAATAACTGTTTAGGTGAACATGATATCACCTCTGAGAGTGATGGTTCCCCTTCTCCCGTGCAACAAAAGCGAAGCATCCTCTGTCCTCCCCCCTCTTGTAGGGGGGAACGAGGGGGGTGGGAGAAGGGGTTAGGGGATGAGGGGGAAACAACAAAAACGTGCGGCTAATCCATCAAATTAGGTATGCCGAGCCACTACAATTTGACTTCGGCGGTTAACTAATTCTCTCTATCCTTTCTAGTATAAATTCATATTGATTCCTGCGCTCAAATGTTCGCATTACCAATCATTTTGGCGAATTGGGATGATCCAAATCACAAAACTAATGTGCTTCCTTACTTGCACATCAAAAAGATAGAACTTACGCAATTTGAGGATGCAAACCCTATTGATAGGGGCAAGGTGGGCATTGCCCACCCTACAGTCTTGAACGAACAAATGTCTGGGCTTATTTCCAGTCTGATCAGGACGTTTTTAATATTTTTTAACCCATTGATGAGTTTTATTAAATATCTTCACATTACTTTATAAGTCGGGTAGGACTCTGCCACGCTGTCGTTGTCCCTTTAGTCCATACGGTCAGCCAACTTCATTCATTGATAGCCCTTGAACGGAATTTTTTTTCTGCTTCTTCCCGTCAATCTTTACTCTAACTTTATTTGTTTAGTCAATTAAAAATGAAAACTTGTCAAAAACTTCATCATTTTATTCCTACAATTAATAGATAGAGGGTGTAAAAAGGTAATGTGTATCGATGAAATCAGGCAAAATGAAACGTTCTCTCTACTAATTGTCGCCAGCTCAAACTATTTTTGTCAACAATGATACTAATTGGGTAACTAAATCATTTCTCGCTAATCATGCATCACTTCCCCTGGAAACCTGACAATCTATCTCACTTTTTGGCTTATCTTATGCTTTTTTCCAATTCCCGATACCCCCCAGTCTCTCCCCAAAATTCCTTAATGGGTCAGCAAAACCCATTAAATTTGAATAAGAATTTATCCGGAATTTTCCATTTCACCTGGATCAAAGAAGGCATCCGCAACCTCAGCATATCTCAGAAAATTGGTTACGGCTACGCCTTGGCGATCAGCATATCTATTCTGGGAACAACCGGAGGATTAATTCTAGGTAATTATTACCAAGACCAAGCCCAACAACAAGAACGAGTTGCCGATCAGCAGCACCATCTCCTCAGCAACTTGGAAAATGTCACCTTGGCTGTGCGATCGCATCCGCAAGAACTACTCACAGCCTCGGTGAACCCTAGCCAGATTGACGCCCAAAAGAATCAGTATTTAGCCGATGTGGATCGGATGAAACGCCTACTCTCTGAGTTAGATACTTTCATCCAAGCGTATCCCGATGACTTGAACATGAACACGGCTGAATTACATCATCTGGTTCAGGAGTATGAAGCGAATATAGACGCCTACAATCAAGTGATTGAATCACTCTGGCAGATCAGTGAATCGGAAAACCTGAAGCCAGAGGAGGTTACTGCGATACAACAAGAACTCTTAAAGGCACTGCATCACCCCTCTACCAGCCAAGTGATGGCTCAATTCAATCACCTATCCCAGCACGTCAAGGATGCCAAAACTAAGGCACAAGCGCAACAGTTTCAGGTACATCAACAATTAGCACAAGCAGAAGCCTTACGCCTGCGAATCATGGTTAGCAGTTCGCTGCTATCGGTAGGTATCGCGGTACTTTTAGCCACCATTACTAGCCGTGCGATCGCGCATCCTATCGAAACAGTAACTCACGTTGCTAGTGCGATCGTCAAAGAATCCAATCTGGAGATTCGCACTCCTGTCACCACTAACGATGAAGTCGGTTCATTAGCCACATCTCTCAATCAGCTTGTCCAATGGGTAGATGACTCAACCCAAGAATTGACACAAGCGCGTCAAACCTTAGAACAGCGCGTCGATGAACGAACGCAAGAATTGACGCAAGCGCTGCGAGAACTCCAACAAACCCAAGCCCAACTGATTCAACGGGAAAAAATGTCCAGTTTAGGACAGATGGTAGCGGGGATTGCCCATGAAATTAATAATCCAATTAACTTTATTTACGGTAATCTAGATTATGCTAAGCGATCGATTAACGACTTACTGATCTTGCTAGAACTGTATCGGCAAGAGTATCCTCAGCCTAACGCCGCGATTCAAGAACAAAGCGAAGCGATGGATTTAGATTTCCTCATCGCCGATATGCCGAAAATGCTGTCGTCCTTAAAAAGTGGGGCTGAACGAATCCAGGAAGTTGTTTTATCATTGCGGAACTTCTGTCGTCTGGATGAAGCGCAGTTAAAACGGGCAGATATCCATGAAGGACTAGAGAACACCCTCTTGCTTGTCGAGCACCGCCTCCAGCCAAACATTAACCTGGTCAAAAAGTACAATCAATTACCGCGAATTGATTGTTATCCGGCTCAACTCAATCAGGTGTTTATCAACATTATCAGCAATGCCATTGACGCCTTAGAAGAGGTTCAGGGTAAAGCTATACCGACAATCGTCATTCGTAGTGAAACCATCGATAATCGTTGGATTCGCTTGTCAGTTTGGAACAATGGTGCAGCGATTCCAGCAGAAGTTAAAGACCGGATATTCGATCCCTTTTTCACCACTAAGGCTGTGGGTAAAGGCACAGGGATGGGATTAGCCATTTGTTACCAGATTGTGAAAAAACACCAGGGTAAAATTGAAGTCACCTCTGAACCAGGGAAAGGAACCAAATTTGCAATTACGCTACCGATTCAAACCGAACAAGAGATGGCACTATCCGCTTAAATGTTCAAAATATATACTTCACGTTGCCCATTTTTGGTCAAGGCGGGTTTAGCGACAGAGGTTATTGGTTATAGTATCTCTTGATCGGCTAAATCCGCCCCTAGCATACCCTAATCTCAATACTGATGGAAAACTTTCGCCGCAAAAGTATAGTTTTTGCGACACGAAAAAGTGAAATTTTTGATTAAAATTGCTCCTCAATAACTTCAACCGTGTTCTCCTCTGGATCAAGACATTGGAAAAATTGCCGACCACCTTTCTCTGAAATTTGCTTCAAAATTTTAAAACCGAGTTGGCGAACATTATGATAGACCGGGTCTATTACGGGGTATTCAATACAAATTGTATGTCTTGTGTTGGCAAAGAAACCGTTGGTTTGCTGGACAGACATCGGGGCAGAGTTTGATAAGACTAAGGCAATACTCCCATAGTTCACCAGATTTTCTTTTTCTTTTTCAACTTTTAGACCTAAAGCTTTTTCATAGAAAGAACGTGCTTTTGCCAGATCACTTACTTCTATTCTTACAGCAATTTTTCTCGCCTCGGATGGCTGTAAATCAATGGATTGCCACCTATCATTAGAAGCGCTTACGGTTTTATCGGGTTTCGGGTTTGTATCAGCCTTTTGCCGTGATATCTTTTTGATATATAGAGACTGACTCTCATCAGTAATCAACTTCCAGGAAATAGCCCTTGTTGTTTTCGATCGTGGCTGATGAATTTGTACTTCAGAGAGTTTTCCCTGTCTGCCATCTGGAATCCAGACAGCATCATCCTGTTTTAATGTTTCTAGTTTTTCAATGAAAGAATTAATTTCTTTTCCTGTAACCTTGTGAGCATCAGCTCGTTTAATTTGGCAAAAACATTGATTTTTTACTAACTTTTCTGCCAACTGTCTGATATAAGTCGAATCCTGAACCTGTTCTGTATAGTCTCCTAACCATTCAGTTCCAGCCACTGCACCCAGCAGTCCACCAGTCATAGAAGCCAACGTATCCGTGTCAGCACCCTGGGCAAATGCAGCTTCAATCAGACCATTCAAGGGATCAGCGGCATAGCGAGAAGCCAGAAATATAGAAGCAGCAGCAGTAACTGTTCCCGCCCCCTTGATACTTTTATCAAAACATCCGAGTTTAGTCAGAACTTCTGACTCGATTGGGAGCGCCCCCGGTTTCATTCCCTCTAAACACTGCTCAAGCAGTTGTGTCATTTCATCAACTGTCTCTTGCCAATGCTGATCATAGGCTCCAGCATTTACTTCTTGCGCTACCTGCCGCCAATTTCCACAGAGATTGCCCAAATCTGGCAGCCCTGACCAAGCATTAACCTCAGTAAGTACTTTCTCAATAATTGCACCATATTTGAGCGTTTCTGTTTCTCGGAATGCTACCCAAACAGCAAAACCGTAAGCCAGCGCTCCGACTAAAGCTCTGGGATGACCATGAGTCGAGATACCATTAGTGACGATATTCTGAGCAACCGTGCCAAAATCGGTATTTTTCACACCCAATAAACAGTGCGGCAAGATTCTCATGGCAACGCCATTACCACCAGCCTCAAAGTATCTCTTTTTATTTTTGGGAGACAACCAAGGCTCTTGTCCTGTTAACCATTCCTGTGCTGAACGTTTTGTTGCACCACCACCGCCTCTTTCATAACGAGTCCAAGTCGTTAGCTCTCGCCTAGTCAAATGATGCCACCACTGCTTTCTATAAAGCAGGCTTCTCGCCGTACTCAGAAGTAATTGGGTATCATCACTATATTCACCTGGAAGAATGACCTCCTCATGGGGATAATATTGACCCCCTGATTTCCGTACCCATCGTTGAAATCCTCTGTTGAGATTAGTATCTTTTTGCTGATCAAGTCTTTTATACAGAAGTTCTTGGGGCCAGCCGAGAGCATCACCAATTGCCGCACCTAGGAATGCACCTTGCGCTTTGGCACTCAGAGAAACTCTATTGGGATTGTAGGGGGCATTAGGGTTCATGGTTCATCCCTCGGTATCAAGGGGGTTTCTTGCGGTCGCTTACCTGAGCGAATGTAATTACTCAAATTATTCTTGTCAAAGAGGTCTGGTGTAATTATAAACTTGAATCTATCTCCTGATACCTCCAGCAATCGAAGTCGTGCGATTTCGTTTCTTGCTTGTGTTGGACTAGGGAGGGCGATCGCTAAAATATCAGATATGTCTATCTGGTCGGGTACTAAAACTTCTGCCTGATTATCAGTTGAACAGCAAGCTAAATGATTAGAGGAACGATTAAAGGTTGTGTTATTGGCTCCTTGGGTAGAGCTAGCAAACAGTGATAAGAATGCCTCCGATCCTTCTGCAATACTCCTTCCATAAGCGGAAGCCGCGTTTCGCGGACAAAAACGAGTCCCAGGTAACCAAAGGTATCGAGGATTAATGAACAGCACAACCCAATCCTGAAATAATTTGTCTTTAGACTTCGCCTTGTCAAAGTACCAAGCGTTGGGATATTCAATTGAACAACAGATATATCGTTCATGTCTATCAAGGCGTTTTAAATCCGTTGCTGTAAAAATATTACGTTCATCATCTTGTAATTTTTTTGTTGCCAAGATTCCCGTTTCCCCAGTCAAAATGTGAACGAGGTTTCGTGAAGGTGTAAAGTGACACAGCCGCGTTATTCCCCGCCGTTCAACCTCACGCTTAATTGCAGTAATCATAGGCTCACCTTATCGTACAGGCTAGGATTGGTGGGTAGAAGGCGAGTAACTTCACCCGTGTACGTTAAAATAAGACGTGTTTTCGCCCGTGTTACTCCAACATACAATAAGCGACCATCTTGATCCGCCGCGTCCGCTTCCCCAAAGGCAGTGACGGCTTCTGGATCTGGAAGTCGTTGATTATTGCAAAATGGTAGAATAACTGCATCGAACTCAAGACCTTTTGCCGAATGATATGTACCATATCGGATACCCGGTTGAGCTTGCCAAGTTGTCATCTTTCGGTGCAAACGGATTCTTCCCTGAGGTAAATTGTCTTTAATAGAGTTTTCATCTTGACGGTCACGAAAAAGAATAGCGACACTCTGCGTTTTTGCTAGCAGAACAGCCTGCCGGACAACAAACTTGATTTCTTGGTTTCTCAAAGAAAACTCAACTAGAGTTGGTAATGGTCCATCAGCCGTTGGAGAAGTAGGTTCAACAAGATCGGATATATCTCTAAAGTATGGCATTTTTGAGATAGCTAGTCCAAGTTTGGCAATTTGCTTAGTATTCCGATAGTTTTCTTTGAATTCCCAAATTTTATCGATTGTGAGTCCAGCCGAGCGCCACGACATACGATTTCCATAGATCTGCTGGGCAACATCTCCAAAGAATGTCAACGAACCATCGCTGGGAATAGCTTTAGCCAGGGAGCGAATCATTTCTGGTGAGAAATCTTGACCCTCATCAATTACGATATGTCGATACAAACGCGGCGAATTATCGGCATCAAACTCTGAACAAACCGCAGTAGCAACGTCATCCCAGTCGTACTTATGGCTGCGTAGGTCTCGATAAGCTTGATAAATTTCAAACACTAGCTCTAGTTCTTCTTGCTTAAACCTCACTTCTGATCCCCCTAATTCAGCTACATTTTTATATGCTTGATAGCTAGTTATTCCATGTTGTGCTATCCAACGAATTTCTTCCGAGAAAAGACTTGTTTTATTATCAAAAATCGGATGTGATTCGTAACACTTTGAAACCTGTTCAACCGCTTGATTAATAAAATAGTCGCGCTTTTCTGGAGAGAGAATAGCATTCCGAGGCATTTGATTCCGCTTAGCAAGATAACCTCTAGCAAATTTATGGTAGTTTTCTATAACCACATGATCTAATCGGCGGTATTGAAGGTGTTTTAAGTAGGTGACAAGCGCCGTATTAAACGTAACTAATAGCGTCTTACCCTGATGATCAGTTCCTGGAGATGCAAGATACGCGGCTCGCAAAATAGCCAGTGTCGTCTTGCCACTACCTGCCGTTCCCAACACGGCAAAGTGTCCCTGTGCTGGTAGACAGAGTACCTCTTTTTGGCGACCAATTGGTTTAGGTAAACTCATTCTCTTGATATAATTTAGTTTATTCTCACTATATTTTACCGATTAAAGGAAGAGTAGGGGAATTGCCTAGAGTCGTGGTGGTCGATATCAGTGGCTGTTCATCAATTCTCCTAGTGCAGCGCTGCGGAAATACTTGAGCAGTTTTGTAGATACGATGAAGCTGGGGGAGTTGGGGGAGATGGGGAAGAGTGTTTAGCTCAACCGAACAGGATTATGTACGTCCATTCTACCTTGTCTTCTTGTCACCTTGTCCCCCTTGTCTTATCTCAACCCTAAAATAAAAACATACACCTGTAAGAGAGTCTGTAGGGGCGGGTTTTACCACTAACGTTTTGTTTTCACCCTGATATAACTAAACCCGCCCCGACCTAACCATTCAATTATCACAAATGACAAATGACAAATGACAAATGACAAATGACGAATGACCAATGACAAATGACGAATGACAAATGACCAATGACTACTTTAACCAAGACGAAAGGTCTCGTTGAATTAAATCTTGTAACTTGAGAATATCGTCTCGATAGAGTTCGATCAGTTGTTTGCGCTCCTCTGGCGAAAGTGGAGCTGCTTTCTTATCTTGAGAGTTCATTTGAATGAGGCGAGAACGAATAGTTTGTCTCATTTCCAGGGGTAAAATAACTCGGAGTCCCGACCTGACTATCGTTCTCAAGGGATTTTCTTGGCGTAACATCTTATTCACTGCTGTATTTTTGGGGACTTGAGCAACTTGAGCTTTTTTGGAGACATCCGGTGAAAAGGTATCATCTACCCCAACAAACTGATACATAGATTGCATGAATTTAACTTGGTCTTTAGACAAGTCATCATACAAATAAACTTGGAGTTGCTCTCGGTCAAATTCATTATAAAAATGCTGCAAATGCTGATAATAAAATCCCTTGAGCAAAATAAACGATTTATCAGCCCGGTATTTTATTTGGTCGGACAAGCTGTTGTGCTTTCCTTTGCCAATGGCATCTCGGATATGCATTAAGTAATCCGAATAGGCTCGGTCAACTGGATTTCGCAAGACCGCAATTAACTTGGCATTAGGAACATAACGCTTGATCCGCTCTGAGGATGACTGATAATGAAACAGATAATTAGGTGAGGCTTCTCCAATCGCAATTTCATCTGTTACCCCTTCAAACAGTTGACAATATTTTTCAAAGGTGTTAATTTTGGCTTGCCGTTGAGTTTCAATTTCTTCCCAGTTCTTTTCTAAAAAGTTTGTTTCTTTAACTGGACTCATGTAAATCTGTGGATGTTGTTTCAAATAGTTATAAATCGAGGTTGTCCCTGCTTTTTGAACACCGATAATCAGAAAAGTGGGAAGTTTCATCTCAGTTCATTCTTGGGGATAAAATAAAATCGATAAACGGTTATTGGTTAAACCAGCTCGGACAATTGACTTTAGTAGGTTTGTGGAAATTCGTCTAATACTATTAAGTTCTGTAAATATTCTTTAAACCTTGACAAATGACGATCCTTATGACTGAGGACTGGCTGCAAGTCGCTGACGCAGAATAAACTCCGCGATCGCTAAATCCATGGGTGTAGTTACCTTGAGATTAGTCTCTTCCCCTGCCACAATCTGTACAGGTAGCCCACAGCGCTCAAATAATGCAGCATCATCAGTAACATCCCAATTCAATTTCCGTCCTTGGTCATGACATTGCTTCAGCAGCGACAGGTCGAATCCTTGGGGCGTCTGGGCTGCCCATAACCGTCGCCTGTCCGGTGTATCTTGGATAATATCCGAATCATCGACAACTTTAATCGTATCCTTAACCGGGATCGCGGCAATCAAACCTGGACAATCTCTCAGGTGTTCCGCACAGCGATCAAATAATTGGGATGTGGCTAAACATCTCGCACCATCGTGAATCAGTACCCGTTCAGCCGTTGGGGGTAAAACCTGCAAGCCGTTATACACGGATTCTTGGCGAGTTGATCCCCCAGGAATAAGCTGTACGGCTTTAGTCAGGGCGAGATCCGCCAGAATTGCCTGAATATCCGTTTGATCCCCAGGCTGTCCAATAATGCCAATTTGGGTAACTTCCGTCGCCGCTTCCGCCGCCAGTAGCGTCCATGCTAATAAGGGTTTACCCAGTAAGGTGAGCAATAGCTTGTTGCGATCGCTCCCCATCCGTCGTCCCATTCCCGCTGCTGGAATTAATAAATGCACGAGCTTCCGCCTTTGATGCCAACTCTCTAGTCCCGACCAATCTAATCTAATATGCTACTACTGGTTCATCTGATGAAACCACTAGGTATAATATCATGCGTAACGTAATCCCATAAGCCAAATGGCAATGGGAGCAGGGGTGTAGGAGTTCACCCTGTCACGGTGAGCCGGACAAACTAATTTCTGGAAAATTCCCTGAAATTAGGAACGACCAGTCCATTAAAATTGAGCTGATATACAAGCTCTAAATTATATTCAGATTCAGATGAGACTATTAGCCCTTGTTCCGGGAGGAATCAGCGATCAACTGCTGCTCTTTCCGACGTTAGATGACCTAAAAGCCAATTACCCCGACGCCGAAATCGATGTGATTGTGGAACCCCGCGCCAAGATAGCCTATCGGGTTTCCGGTTCAGTCGATGAAGTATTACCCTTTGACTATAAAGACCGCAACGGTTTAGCAGATTTTGGTAACCTGTTGGGGATTATCCGCGATCGCGAATACGATGCGGCACTTGTCCTAGAGCGTCGGTGGTCAGTGGGGCTATTGCTTTGGATGAGTGGTATTCCCATCCGTGTGGGCTACGACAACAGTCAGGGTAAGTGGTTTTTCACCAATACTGTACCGCTCAAAACAGAGCAGTATGCGGCATATATGTATCATGACCTGCTCACTGGGTTAGGGATTAACATCCCCTGTCCAGAACTTGCCATTCGTGTGCCAAAATCCGATCTGGATTGGGCTGAAGGGGAACAAACCCGCCTCGGTATCCCGGAAAGCGGTTACATTATGATCGACGGCGGCTCTAACCACCTGGATCAGTCACAGGACATTGATAAAGTTTATCCCGCCCATAAATGGCAAGAGGTTATTGAAGACATCCACCAAAAACAGCCGGATCTGACTTTGGTTATGCTGCATGGTTCGGAGGATACGGAGTTAGTGGCGGCTCTCACCCAAGTCTGTCCTAATTTACAGATGACCTCACCGCCGGATATTGGTAAGTTAGCCGCGATGATTGCGGGATCGAATTTACTGTTATGTACGGATAGTGCCTCAATGCATCTGGCTGTAGCTGTGGGAACGTATACAATTGCCCTATTTGGTCCAACAGAGGCGAACAAATTCCTACCCCCATCAGAACGCTATATCGGTATTCAATCACCCACTCGTTGGATTGCCGATATTCAGCCTGATGATGTACTAAAACAAGTTTGGCGGGGTTAGGCTGATTAAGTCGTTTTGGAGCGTCGAAACCCTTGATATACCGTAGGGTGGGTTGAGCGAAGTCGAAACCCACCAGCCTACCAGTCAGTACCCTTCTACTTAAAGCCAACACCAAGATGAACCACCATCTGTAGGGAACATATCGTGTTCCTACTGTATACAGCGTCTGTGGGTAAGTCCTCACCCCTTTATGTCTCAAGTTCTTTTTGGGGGGAACATTAGCTTAAACAAGGTATCATCGAGTTCATACCCTAACATTTGAGCCATGGACTTGAGGCGCGACTGGTTGGGTAAATCAATTTGTTGTAACCAGTTATTCACCACAAAAACCTTTTGCATCATGAAAATTTCTAAAGCTTCTGGGTTATACTGAATTCCTTCCGTCCGATTGAACTGATGGGGGACGAGCATCGCCGTGTAACGGGCGAGTTCCCCAGCTTTCCAATCCAGCAGAAATGGTAACCACGGATACTGAACATCTAAGCGGATAAACCACAGACGTATTTCCGGAATTTCTGACCATTCCCGTGGATCATTGGGTTCGCGAGGGTAGTTAAACTCAAAGCGTAACTGCTGCTCATAGTTTGCGATCGCGCCCTCGGTCAACCACTTATCAATCATAGTCTGGACGGGCGATAGGTCTAAATCATTGATGGAATGGGAATTGAGTTTAATTGTGATTGCCACTAATCTTTATCCGCTCCACAACACTTGGACGTAGAGACGCACTGTTACCGCGTCTGTACATTAGCCTGGATTACTTCGGTCTTTCTTCCTGGTCGTGACGGCACTTAACCAGTCCCCAGGCTTAACCTCGGATCAAGCTTACCTTAGTTTTCATTAACACAATCGATGCTACCCGACTTGATATCAGTCCACAGTAGACATACTCAAACCATCTAAGGTAAAGTGGTAATGAGTTTGCCTTACAGTGCCAGATAGCCAGTCATTCAGACCCAAACCTGAACAAAGCTTGGCAAAAAAAATTATCAGGTAGCGATGGTGAAAACCCCCGATTAAAATACGGGGGATGAAACCGAATTTCGACAAGCTCAATTGCCGCGATGCGTCCAGCCAAACAACTTTAGTTGTGAGTCTACTTCATTTTGACGACACTCAACCAATAATGTAATATAATACCAGTAAACATAGCAAGAGGTCGAGGCAAGTGTTTAACCTAATTTACGAATTCAAGCTGAAGCCAACTAGCGCTCAGATAGCCACCTTTGAGGAATGGTTAGAACAGTGTAGGAGAGTCTATAACTATGCTCTTTGTGAGCGTAAACATTGGGTTAACAGTCGTAAATGTCCGGTGAACGCTTGCTCGATCAAAAGCGAGTACATCATACCAGCAGATCAACCTGCACCCACTTATAACAGTCAAGCGGTAGCTCTCACCCAAGCCAAAAAGAGCATCCCTGACCTCAAGAAAGTTCACTCACAAGTGCTACAAAAAATCCTCAAGCGGTTACAACTAGCATTTGAGGGAATGTGGAAAAATGGGAGAGGATTCCCACGGTACAAGAAAACTGGCAGAATGCGTTCATTCGTTTTTCCATCAATGGGGAAAGAACCCGTTCAAGGGAATCAGGTCAATCTACCTAAAATTGGGTTGGTCAAATTCAAGCAGTCCCGTCCAATACCTGAAGACGCAGCCATTAAGCAAGCACGAATTGTGAGACGGGCATCCGGCTGGTATGTACAACTCACCCTGCAATGGAAAGTAGATGTACCCTTCAGCAAGCTCCCTTCGACTTCGCTCAGGGCATCGCCTGAGATCAGTCCGACTGGTACATCATTAGGAATAGATATAGGCTTAATGCACTTTGCTGCCGCGTCTGATGGACGAACATTCCCCAATCCAAGACCGTTTAAACGCCTAGAAAGCAAGCTTAAATCGCTGCAAAAGAAGGCATCTAAAAAGCGGTTAGGGTCAAAGAATCGCGCCAAGGCACAAGTCAAAGTAAGCCGACTACATGAACAGATAGCCAATACCCGCAAGAATTACCACTGGGAGTTAGCCCATAACCTTTGTGATTGGGCAGATATGATATTTGTAGAAGATCTCAACCTAAAAGGATTAGCGCGTGGGATGCTAGCTAAAAGCTGTTTAGATGCAGGTTGGGGTCAATTTCTAAACATTCTTCAAGCGTGCTGTTTCAAGCGTGGTGTGTATTTCCAAAAAGTACCCGCTAACGGCACAAGTCAGACCTGTCCCAAATGTTTAAGAGAGACAGGCAAAAAGAAACTCTCTAAGCGGGTACATAAGTGCCAGCATTGTGGGTATGTTTGTGATCGTGATGTCGCAGCCGCTCAGGTAGTAGAAATAAGAGGACTGTTAACCTTGAGCGAATTTGAAAGGGAAGCCCTTCGACGCAGCTCAGGGCAAGCCGTGGGACACACGGTAGGTAGAGACGTAGCATGCTACGTCTCTACTGAGGGTAAAGGTCACGTCCACCGAAGACGATAAACTCTGCCTCCCTGCGAAGGAAGAATCCCCCGCGTCCCTTCACTTCGTTCGAGGGCATGTTTAACCGGGGGAGTGTCAAATCCGCAAATATAATGCACTTGTAACCAGTGCATGACGGGATCTCTATCAGGCTCACCTTCAGGGTAGAGCTTGAGACTACTCCCCATACAGCTAACCACCCTATTCAACGTATCGACTATGCAGAAAGAAGCGGCAGTTGTCAAACCAATTCGCTCATTGGAAGACGCCCTCAATCGATGTCAAACGTTAGGAATGCGCTTGTCGCGTCAACGCCGCTTAATTTTGGAACTGCTGTGGCAAGATCGAGAGCATCTTTCAGCACGAGAAATTTACGATCGCCTGAATCAGCAAGGCAAAGAAATTGGTCATACTTCTGTATACCAGAATCTAGAGGCGTTATCGTCTCAAGGCATTATCGAATGTATTGAACGATCTGATGGACGGCTTTACGGAAATATCAGCGATGCACACAGTCACGTTAATTGTGTGGATACTCATCAGATCATGGATGTGTATGTAGAATTGCCCGATGAACTAATTCAACACATTGAACAACAAACTGGCGTTAAAATTACTGAGTATCGGATTGACTTCTATGGTTATCGCAACGGTAAACAGAATGATGAATCTTAAATAATTAAGTTCTGCAAATACTCCTCACACCCTCACGACGTAGCTGGCTTTTTAAGGGAAGCGAGTAGAACAAACAGGACTTACTTACGCAGGCAGCACCACCACTTATGGTGGTCACGGTGCGTTACGCTGCGCTAACACACCCTACAAATAGAGGCTTTGCGTAAGTCCTAACGAATAACAAATAACAAATAACAAATGACAAATGACAAATAACAAATGACAAATCGTGCTCTGATGTAGTAGGCTTATATCAAATCGTTTGGTGGGGGCTTTTACCCGATGAATGTCGCTTATCTCAGAAACACGCGGCTTTTAGCAGGACTAATCGTAGCCAGTACCGTTGCCATCCAGCCAGTTGAGTCTCAACCGATTCCCTCACCCAGCGATGGTACAGGTACAATTGTCACCCCAGATGGGAACCGCTTCGATATCACCGGGGGTTCTTTATCGGAGGATGGGGCAAATCTATTCCACAGCTTTGAGCAATTTGGACTCTCCTCAACTCAAATTGCTAATTTTCTCTCCAATCCAACGATTCATAATATTTTGACGCGGGTTTTTGGTGGCGATCCCTCAATGATTAATGGTCTTATTCAAGTCACTGGGGGCAACTCTAATTTATATTTAATCAATCCAGCGGGCATCGTTTTCGGTCAAGATGCACAGCTTAATGTCGGGGGTGATTTCATCGCCACAACGGCTACAGGAATTGGCTTTGATGGCGGTTGGTTTCAGGCATTTAGTAGCAATAATTACAGTGATTTAGTCGGAAATCCTAATCAATTTGTTTTTGATACAGTGCAACCCGGAGCGATAATTAATGCCGGGGATTTAGCCATATCCGCTGGACAGAATCTGGGGTTAATTGGGGGAGCTGTACTCAATACGGGGAATTTAACCACACCTGGGGGTAATATTACCGTAACCGCCGTTCCGGGAACCAGTCGGGTACGGTTAAGTCAGCCCGGACAAATTCTGAGTTTGGAGATACAACCGCTTGCAGATAGTCAAGGGAATGTATTACCCATTGAACCTCAGATGTTACCGGAGTTGCTGACAAATAACAGTGGGGAAGCGGTAAGCGGGGTGACAGTGAATCGCGATCGCACTCTCACCCTGGAAGAGACGGAAACGCAGATTCCCACAACGATAGGGACAACCATTATTGCCGGTGATCTGGATGTGTCGGGAGAGGTTGGCGGTGATGTGCAGGTATTAGGCGATCGCGTCGGCTTAATTGCCACCACTATTAATGCTACAGGAATCCAGGGCGGCGGTAGTGTCAAGATTGGCGGAGAGTATCAGGGTGAGGGAACGTTACCCAATGCTTCCCATACCTACGTTAGCCACGATTCCGTGATTCAGGCTGATGCACAGGATGGGGGTGATGGGGGAGAAGTGATTCTTTGGGCAGATCAAACCACCCAATTTTATGGCACAATTAGCGCCCGTGGCGGCATGAATTCGGGTGATGGTGGTTTGGTTGAAGTGTCGGGGAAAGAGAATCTAGCGTTTGATGGAGTCGTTGATGTCGGGGCGACTGCGGGTGAAAATGGTCAGTTATTTTTAGATCCACAAACAGTAGAAATTGGCACAAGTGGTACTGATGATAGTGAGATTAGCGATAATCAAATTTTAACCGGAGATGGCGCTGGACTCACGTTCCAAATTTCTAATACAGCGATTGAAACTGCCCTGAATAACGGGGATGTCTCCATTGCGGCGATTAAAAATATTGATATTAACGAAGATATTAATTCCACCAGTAACAACAGTCTAACCTTTGAAGCTGCCTTTATTAATTTAGATGCCTCGATTAGCTTGAATGGGGGAAATCTTACCTTTGAATCTCCAGTTATTCTTCGCAGCAATCAAACCCTGAGAACAGGTTCTACAATTGGGGGTAATATTACCTTTAATAGCAGTTTGCATGGTTTGAGTGGGGGAACACCGCCAACCTTGACTCTAGATGCAGGTACAGCAAATGTGACATTTGTGGGTTTAGTTGGAGGAGCATTGCCTTATGATGTGGCAGTTCTTCTAGATGATCCAGTGGGGTACTGGTCATTTGAAGAAGACTCGGGTGCGACTAGCTTTAGTGACATTTCCGGCTCCAACAATATGGGTTCATGTTCAACCACAACCTGTCCTACGGCTGGACAAACTGGAAAGATAGGTTCTAGCGTGAGATTTGATGGAACGGATGACATCGTTTCGCTTAATGATACGGGAATTGTCAACACGTTCACCATGGAAGTCTGGGTCAAACCAGAAACCATGCACGAAATAGACAAAGTGAGAGCAGACAATCCCATAGGTTTTAATTATGATGGCACTTCAGGACAAAACTATATCTTCAATCCTGAGCATGGAGAAGGGACTTGGGGAGGACTGCCAAAGGTTCATTTGGGGGCTGGTGCTTCTGTAGGAACTAATGGTGTCAGCCTTTACGAGCATTCCCGTGATTATATGCCAGCCGTCGTTGTTTCTTCGGGTACGCTCAATGATTGGACTCATATTGCCATAGTTTATAATAACAGAACACCTAGTTTATATATCAACGGTAAATTGGTCAGCAGTGGAGTGGCGAGTACACCGTATACTGTTGTTCATCCCAGCAATAAAATTGGAGGTATAGTCTATGGAAATTTCCAAGGTTATGCTGATGAAGTGGCTATCTATAACTCAGCTTTATCCCCCGAACAAATCCAAGCTCACTACAATGTCGGTCAAGGAACAAGCCTTTCAACACCATTGGGCGGATTGACGATTACCAGTGCGGATCAGGTTACGGCGAATCAGGGGATTCAGGCGAATACAATTAATATGACTGCTAACCAGATTAGTCTTCAGGATGTGACGACGACAAGTAATGGCAATGCGCTTAATTTAACCGCCGATGAAATCAACTTGAATGGAGGGGTTGATTCTGTAATTGGGATTGGGGATGTACAGATTCAGCCTCGAACACCGAGCCAAGATATTATAATTGCGGATAATTCAGATACAGCCGCGTTAGATCTCTCCACGACGGATTTGACAGCGCTACAAGATAGTTTTAATTCGATTACAATTGGACAATCTGATGGAACTGGTGTAATTACGCTTAATTCCTTCAACTTCAAAGATCCGGTGACGATTGCTGGCGGCTCAACCTTAATTGGACCTGATGATGATACCATCTATAGGATTACGGGTACAGATGCAGGTGAGGTGAGTGGGTTTAACGAATCCCTCTCTTTCACTTCAATAGAAAATCTGACTGGAGGGGCTGCTAATGATATCTTTAGATTGAATAATAGTGGTTCTCTCAGTGGCAGAATTGATGGGGGAACGGGTAATGATAGTCTGATTGGGGCAAACGCTGCTAATACCTGGACGATTACGGCACTGAATGGAGGAACTATTAATGGAATCGCTAATTTCTCTGCCATTGAAAATCTGACAGGTGGTGATAAACAAGATACGTTTCAAGTGAATAGTGGTGCGGCGGTGAGTGGTAATATTGATGGTCGAGAAAATAGCGATAATTATATCATCAATTTAAGCGATATAGGGAGTGCAAGAACAACAATTAATGATTCCGGCACAACGGGTAATGATACGTTGGCGATTAAGGGTACAGACACAACCGATAATGTAGAAATTACCGCCAATCAATTAACGCGGGAGTCACAAACGATAAATTATGACTCCAGCCTGGAAAATCTGGATGTAGATACTGGTGCAGAAAACGATAAAATTACGGTTCGTGAATCGTTGACATTTGCGGGTAATGTTTCCCTGAGTACAGGTTTAGATGGCGGCGATATCACTACAGGCGATATTACAGCCAATGGGGGAATTACCCTAATGAGTCAACCGGGAATCATCACCACAGGCGACTTAAACGCTTCGGGAACAACGGGTGGAACCATTCGCATTGAAGCACGCGATCGCATGATTACAGGTAAGATTGATACAAGTGGCACTGTGGGGGATGGTGGCGATGTTTTTCTCGACCCAGAAAATGGTATTTTAGTTGAGTCTATTAATGCCCAAGGGGGAAGCAACGGTAGCGGCGGTAATGTTGACATTACCACGCAACAATTTTTCCAAGCTACAGGTACATTTTTCGACCAAAATGGCATTTCAGCCAGCATTTCTACGGCTGGCGGTGAGGGAGACGGTGACATTATTATCCGACATGATGGTGGCGCCATAAATACATCATTTGATGTCGGAAATGCCCAAATTAATGGCACAGCCGGGGCGATTACAACCGATTCAACCAACTCAATTTTGCCCTCGCAATCCTTCCCCGGTTCCTATACTCAGGCAGAAATTCAAATCATTACCCAAAACCCACCACCAGAACCCCCGCCACCACCGGAACCCCCGCCACCACCGGAACCTCCCGTTTCAATTCCTGCTCCAATAAACCCACCACCGGAACCTCCCGTTTCAATTCCTAATGAAATTGTCAAAGATTTCCCAGCAGACATCAACCCTTCTCCCCCATCACTGATTCCCGAAGAAGAGTCGGACAAGTTAATTTTACGAACCGTTGATCGCATTGATATTGCCCGTCTGTTGGATGAAAATAAGATTCCCCAAGCGGTACTATTTATCGATATTCTGTTTAGTGAAGAACTCGGTTCCTATATTGATCAACGAGTGAATCGAGAATTAAAATCCTTTGCCGATATCCAGGAACGTCTGAATCAGACAGGAGAAGCAACCGGAGAAAAACCAGCGGTTCTCTATACATTTGCCCGCGCCGAACAATTGGATTTAGTGTTAGTCACACCTTCAGGAATTCCGATTCACAAAAGTATTCCCGCCGCCCGCCGTGAGGTACTGATGAAAAAAGTGGCAGAGTTTAGGCGAAACATGACTGATCCGATTAAACGGAATACCAATAGTTACCTTAATTCTGCCCAGCAACTGTACCAATGGTTAATTGCACCCTTAGAAGCGGAGTTGCAAAAAGAAGGAATTAACACCATTGTCTTCTCCATGGATGCAGGATTACGGGCAATACCCGTCGCCGCGTTGCATGATGGGCAACAGTTTCTGGTGCAAAAATATAGTCTCGGACTTATCCCCAGTGTTAATTTAACCGATACTCGATATCAACCCCTTGATAATGCCCAAGTTTTAGCCATGGGCGCGTCTCAATTTACGGATCAATCGCCCTTACCTGCGGTACCCATCGAAGTCTCTACAATTGCCAATCAAATTTGGCAAGGGAAATCCTTTGTCAATACTGAATTTACGCTGAATAATCTCAAATCCCAACGCCAAAATCAACCGTTTCAGATTATTCATCTGGCGACTCATGGCGAATTTAAGCCAGGAAAACCAGAAAATTCCTATATTCAGCTATTTGATACTAAATTAAAGTTAGATCAACTGCGTCAACTGGGTTGGAATGATCCCCCTGTCGAGTTATTAGTTCTCAGCGCTTGTCGTACTGCTGTGGGCGATGAAAATGCCGAATTAGGCTTTGCTGGGTTAGCGGTGCAAGCAGGGGTAAAATCAGCATTGGGCAGTTTGTGGTATGTCAGTGATGAAGCTACGTTAGGGTTAATGACTGAGTTTTATAGTCAGTTACACAATACCTCGATTAAAGCAGACGCCCTCCGACAAGCCCAAATCACGATGTTGCAAGGAAAGGTTCAGCTACAAGGTGGACAATTGCAGGTGAATGGGAAAACCCTGACGTTACCGCCAGAGTTATCAAGGTTAGGGGATAAAGAACTTTCTCATCCCTATTATTGGTCAGCATTTACAATGATAGGGAGTCCCTGGTAACAACAGAAGGCGCGACGGGAAGTTCGTAGTGAGGGAACCTTAGCCCTCTCCAGCTAGGCGTTAGAACACTAAAGTGTTCACTACCAACAAAACCCTATTTTAGCTGTGTCACGCCAGTAGTGCGAGCATCTTGCTCGCTACCCATTCCCAGCATCTTGCTCGCTACCCATTCCCAGCATCTTGCTCGCTACCCATTCCCAGCATCTTGCTCGCTACCCATTCCCAGCATCTTGCTCGCTACCCATTCCCAGCATCTTGCT
>NZ_JAVKBY010000008.1:0-26018 GCF_040222985.1 Coleofasciculus sp. F4-SAH-05 | reverse complement strand
TTAAGATGCGTTTTTAAGATGCGTTTTTAAGATGCGTTTTTAAGATGCGTTTTTAAGATGCGTTTTTAAGATGCGTTTTTAAGATGCGTTTTTAAGATGCGTTTTTAAGATGCGTTTTTAAGATGCGTTTTTAAGAGGTTTCTCGCGCCTCATGCACTAGCATCACTTTATGTGATAATCATCGATAAATCGATTGGCGATACTCACGACTTTCGCCTGTGCTAGACTACCTTTATAGGTTAACACATTATTTATTACAATACAAGACTAAGAGAAAATAAAAAGTCGTCCTTTTAGGACGAGGCTTGTATCCCTAGTTCTCGGTCAAAAATTTGAGGGTTTAACGTTGATGAATTTGTTTTTTCCGCTTCTGGGACTTCTGCTGGGACTCTTCGCGATCGCTATCCTACTCTATCTCGTCACGGGTCGCCGCTATCAATCCTCTGAATCGGTGGTCAATTCCTATGACCAATGGACAGAAGATGGTATTTTAGAGTTTTATTGGGGCGAACATATTCACTTAGGGCATTATGGCTCACCGCCTCAACCCAAGGATTTTTTAGCCGCAAAATCTGATTTTGTGCATGAAATGGTGCGTTGGGGAGGACTCGATAAATTACCCCCAGGAACGACTCTTTTAGATGTCGGGTGTGGCATCGGCGGCAGCAGTCGTATTTTAGCACGGGATTACGGGTTTGCCGTAACCGGAATTAGCATCAGTCCCCAACAAATAAAACGCGCTCAAGAGTTAACGCCAAAGGACTTAGATGCGACGTTTTTAGTCGATGATGCCATGGCAATATCTTTCCCAGATGCCAGTTTTGATGTGGTTTGGTCAATTGAAGTGGGTCCTCATATTCCCGATAAAGCTCTTTTTGCCAAAGAATTAATGCGGGTACTCAAGCCTGGTGGTATTCTGGTTGTTGCTGACTGGAATCAACGGGATGATCGCCAGAAACCACTTAATTTTTGGGAACGTCCGGTGATGCGGCAACTCTTGGATCAGTGGTCTCATCCGGCGTTTTCCAGTATTGAAGGGTTTTCGGAACGGTTGCAGGAAACCGGACTGGTTGAGGGCAGTGTAGCAACCGCAGATTGGACAGACGAAACGCTTCCATCTTGGCTTGATACTATCTGGCAAGGCATCATTCGACCCCAGGGATGGCTACAGTTTGGTCTATCAGGTTTTATCAAGTCTGTGCGAGAAGTGCCGACGATTCTCCTGATGCGGCTAGCCTTCGGTTCTGGGCTTTGTCGATTTGGTATGTTTCGCGCTATTCGAGCCAATTCTTCAACCAATTTAACCGAAACCGTCTCGACTCAAGCTGTGGCGACAGAACGGTAATGAATCAAACTTGACATCCTCACCGTGTTACCAGCACGGTGATTCCTATAGAGGCGCGATCCGACGGCGAGAAAGGGTGGGATAACAAAATAAATAAAACAACAACCCCTTTGTCTCAAAAAAAGAGACTAGAGGGAAATCATTAGAGCTAAAAACGTAGGGTGGGTTAGGCGGAAGTTTCACCGAAGCGATAACCCTTTAATAAACAATCCGCCGTAACCCACCGATGTTAACTGGACAAGATATGATTTAAACTACCTCTATGGGATACTCAGTTGAACGAGTTGTCGGCTATTTCCCTGTTATCCCCAACAGACACAAGCGGTAAAGGGGGAACGGGGGATGGTGGTGACGGCGCACCAGGAAGCGTCGCGGGTGGGACAAGAAATTTTACTATCCGGGGGAAATGCGATTGATGCTGCGGTGGGGGTGGGGTACGCCTTGGCGGTGGTTCATCCCTGTTGTGGGAATATTGGCAGGGGGGGTTTAGTCTGTTACCGGGGGATATGGAACGGTTGCAGCTTCATACTAAGGTGTTTTCCCAACAGGAGACTGTGGCGGCGATTTTTTTGGATGAGGGGGAAGCCTTTCAGGTGGGGGAACGGTTGGTACAGGAGGAGTTGGCTCTTTCGTTGAGTGCGATCGCGCGATCGGGAGCTTCGGCTTTTTATCAGGGTAGAATAGCTCATGCGATCGTGCAAGCGAGTCAGGAGCATGGCGGGATTCTAACTATTGAGGATTTTACTCGGTATCGGGTGCGTCAGGATACCCCCTTGCGCTGTGAGTATCGCGGGTATGAGGTGGTAACCGCGCCACCGCCGGGAGGGGGAGTGACGGTGTGTCAGATGTTGAACGTGTTGGCGGGGTATCCCCTGGGGGAGTGGGGATGGGGTTCGGTGGAGAGTCTGCATTCCTTTTTGTCAGCGGCGCTATTTGCTTATCGGGATCGGAATTACTATTTGGGTGATCCGGATTTTGTTGAGATTCCCGTCAAGCGCCTGTTGAGTCAAGGGTATGCAGCGCAGATTCGGGAACAAATTGGCGAGAGGGCGCTGAATCCCCAGGCGTTGCATATCCAGGATATGCCTCAAGGGACGCATACGACGCACTATTCTATTGTGGATCAGTTTGGTAATGCCGTGGCGGTTACTTATACGATTAATTCCCTGTTTGGCGCTAAGGTGATGGCAAAGGATACGGGGTTTTTGTTGAATAATCAGATGAATGATTTTACGGTGAAGCTGGGGGAGGGGAATCAGTTTGGTTTGGTTCAGGGGGAGGCGAATCAGATTGAACCGGGGAAGCAACCGTTGAGTTCGATGAGTCCAACAATTGTGAAGAAAGATGACCAGGTGGTGTTGGTGACGGGTTCCCCTGGGGGGGCGACGATTCCAACTACGGTGGTGCAGGTGATTACGAATTGGATTGATTATGAGTTGGATATCGCCGAGGCGGTGAATGCGCCGCGTGTCCATTATCAGGGATTACCCAATTGGGTGGTGACGGAACCTTTTGCGGTGGAGGGAGATGGGGTTTGGAGGTTGTGGGAGAAGGGATATCGGGTGATTCCGTTTGTGAGTTGGGGGGCGGCGGAGTCGATTAAGGTTGAATCGGGGGGGGTTGGGGGGTGAATGATCGGCGGCGAGTGGCGGGGGAAGCGATGGGGTATTAATAAGGCAGAAGGCAGAGGGCAGTGGTTCGACAGGCTCACCAACCGGGCAGAAGGGAAGAGGGGTTTAGTTGCTTAATCGTTGTTGATAGTTCTCTCGTGTGTTTGTGCTTGAGAAATGACCCAGTTATTCCTGTACATCACAAACTAAGCGTTTGAACAAAGACACAGAAATAATGGTGGTATTGCCCAAGGTTTGAACGTCTGAGAAATCTCTGTCTCCAGTGATTAAAAAGTTGGCGTCGGCGGCGATTTCGGCTTCGGTCATTGGGTTATCGGCGTGTAAGGCTTGGGTCTGTTTTAATAAGGTTTGCAATCGTTCGACCGCATGTGTTCTGGGGTTATCTTCGGCGAGGATAATGATTTCGACTCGCTGTCCGGGTTGAAAGGGTAAATCGGATAGGATAAGTTGTTTGGGGTCTTCAATGGTGATATATTTTTTGTACGCATTCATGGTTTTACTAACTCCTTCTTTGAAAGAAGATTACGATTACTCCGCTTCTCCAATTAAGGTGAATGCAGCCCAGTTTCTGGGATTGGGGTATTTTTTCATTGTCGTGAGCATCGCTTGACGCAGCGCTTGAGCTTTATCAGGTTGCTGTTGGAGATTTTTGTAAAAATTTGTCATGAGGAAGGCTGTAGGCTCATCTGGCACTTTCCAGAGGGACGCAATCACACTGGGTACACCTGCGGTAAATAAGGAACGGGACAAGCCAATTACACCATCACCAGTGATTCGTCCTTGTCCAGTATCACAGGCACTCAGGACAACTAACTCGGCGTTGAGTTTCAGTTTTAGGATTTCGCTAGCCCTGAGCAACCCGTCATCTTCACCGGAGGGAGCAAGGGCAATGGCACCGGGAATATCTGCATTGTACAAGTCATCGAGCAAGCCGTGAGTGGCTAAATGAATAAACCGCGCTTTGGGCATTTGCTGGACAATTGCAGCTTCTGTGGCTTGGTTCCCGATGATAGCTTGAGTATTCAGTAAGGATGCAATTTCTTTGGCTTCTTGTTCTGCACCGGGTAGGGGTTCTAATGGTTCAGGTGGTTCTCCGGGTACGGGTGCAACTTTGGGCATAGTGGGATTGCCCACTACCATGAATTCACCACTCCCGACTCCCGATTCCCGACTTACCAATTTTTGTCGTTGTTGACGGGTTAATTCTAGAACTTGAATCGAGGGAGCAGTGAGGATAGTGTGTTTCTCGATTAAGTGTTTACCTGACTCGTCTTGTAGAGCAGGAAATGGCACAAAAAACAGGTCGCCTTGCGGGATAAAAATAACACGGGCATTGAGTTCAGTTGGCAGTAAGTCAGCAATGGGTTCGATGAGTAATTGGTGCAGTTGTTGTAAGCGTTCCTCTTGGCTTTGACGAGTCTTTCCACTGGCGATTTCTGCCAAGCCACGAATCCCTTTTTGGCTCGTTTCGTGGGTGCTAAAAACGAGTTTTGCTAGAGCTGTTTTGGGTTGCTCTCCTGAGCGAGTGGCTAGGTTCTGACTGAGTTGGTTGTAGCCGACTAACCCAACTAAACCAATCGTACTCGCAACTGCGAGAAGTGACCAGGGAACTAATCGTCTACGCCGAATAGCTATAAAAATGCAGCCACCACCAACGACAATCAAAATAGCGATGGTTACTGGGTAACCCCAAGAAGCAAGGTATGATTGCCAATAATTCCTCACAGAAGTTTGTGGCTCAGATATTTCTTGCTGCCACAAAGATTTAAGATCAACTTCACGAAAGATCACTTCACCTGTAGGCTTAATTGCCCAAATAAAGAGTTTCGATTCTTTGTTTCGCTGTTGACCAGAAATTCTGGCAGGAAGTAGTGTTTGGGACGGATCATAGATAATTGAATACTCGACAAGGGTGGCATTTTGCTCCTTGGCGATCTTTTTAATTTGCTGAATGCTGGGAGATGGAACTGAAGGTTCAGTTGCTCCTAAACGGAATGCCAACAGTTCAATGAAAGATCTGGCTCTACCTTGCTCAGCAACTTCTAGCGCTGCAAAAGATTGATTTTGTGCAACCAAGACTTGTTGTAGCAATTCGTTAACATCTGTGTAGATATCAAAGAAGGAAACTTTTTGGAGATCTTCTTGACCTAATTCTGTTCTTACAGATTCAAATACTTCTACTGCTTGCCATAGCGTTTTTTCAGCTTCATGGAGATTACCGGCAAGAAATAACGTTCGACCCAGATTACCTAAAGCTCCTGCTTTACCAATGAGATTTTTGTCTTCTTGAGCAATATTTAAGCTCTTTCGGGAATACTTAATTGCTTTCTGGTATTCTCCTTTAGAAGCGTAAGCCCAGCCTAGAAATCTTAGATATATTCCTTCTATCTGACGATTTATATTTTCAAATTGAAAATCATTTTTGATTGAGCGATGAACGCTTAAAGCTTCTTCGTAAAAATAAATAGCTTTATCATAATTACCTTTCACCATATAAGCAAGACCCAAACTGCTTAGATTTTCAGGATTTGGGCTAATGCTTGGGTCAGATGCTGTTATGTTTAGACTATCCTGAAAATACTTAATTGCTTGATCAGCATCGGCATCACCAAATAAATATGCACTGCCCAATAGAGATAAAGCTTCTCCGTGTAACTGTCGAATAAAACGAAGTTCTACTGTAGATAAACTCTGTTGTGATTTCTGATCTTTATCAAATTTATTTGTCACCTCCAAAGTCTGTCTAGCATATTTCATCGCCTTGTCAAAGTCTCCTAAGCCAAAGTAAGTAATTCCTAAACTTCGAAGAGATTGAGCTTGTAGCACTGGATTATTAACTTTCCGTGCAATTTCTAAACTTTGCTGAAAATTTTCAATGGCTTGGATATAGTTATCTTGTTCTATAGAAAGGCTGCCAAGCTCATACAAGCTTCGTCCTTGCGCCAATAGATCGAGTTGCTGCCCTGCTGGCTCTGGTGACTGCTGCTCAAATCTATGCTGAACCCTTTCAAGGCTTCTACGCGCTTCTAGCTCAGTTCCTCGATCATTGAATTCTTGCGCCACAGTCAGCATAAGCTCGTAAAACTCAGCGGCTTTTTCATAGTTTTCCTGCTGTTCGTAGGCAAGTGCTAGTCCGCCTGCAACAGCACCTTCACCGCGACGATTATTGAGTTGCCTGGTGATTAGCAAAGCTTGCTGAAAGTATTCAACTGCTTCGGTATATTTATTAAGAGAACTATATATTTGTCCCAAATACACTAGAGTCATTGACTCTAATTTTCTATCCCCAACTGAGCGAGCAATTTTCAAAGCACTTTGTAAATCATCAATTGCCTTGGAATAATCTCCTAGATGGTAGTAAGCAATTCCTAAGTTCCCCAAGGCTAGTCCTTGAACCTCTTGAATCTTATATGTCCGGGCTACTATCAAACTCTGCTGGTAATAATCAATAGCTTTTTGTTGCTGTTGTTGCTCACGATGAATATTACCTAGATTCAATAGTATTCTACTTTCTAAGTCATAATCATTAATTTCCCTGGCTAGTATTAACGCTTTTTGAGACGAGTTAATAGCTTGGTTATAATTCGACAAAGTATAATAAGCATTACCCAAATTTTTTAGAGTTTGCCCTTCTCCATTACGGTCATTGATTTTTCGATAAATATTGAGTGCCTGCTGCAAAGGATCTATTGCCGCCTCAGCTTGACCACTATTAAGTTTTTCAATTCCTTGTTGCTGGAGTTGCTCTGCTTCTGTCTTAAGAATAAGAATATTTTGGCTTTGAGCCAAGACCTGCGGAATCTTAACTACTAGGGGAAAACTGATAAGGGGCGAGACAGTAGCTAAGAAGAATAAAAGAATTGTGAAACCTATTCTCTGGAAAAACATTGCTGATTGCACCTCAATACCTATTCAATAGGAATGACCTCAATCCACATTGTTTTGGAATCTTGGTCATCAAACCACATTTCATTGACTTCATAGCTACTAGGTCTACCTAAGGGATCCGGGGGGGATTGCTTTTCTTTCACAACAGAACTCAGCGCTACCTCAGCTACACCTTGACTAGAGTCCTTAATCTGCAAAGCTTTCAACGGCGTTACCCGCCAGATTTCAGCCTCACCTCTCAGTCGAGGTGCTGAACCTCGTGGCAACGGTGCTTCCTGGCTAAACTCCACTCGCTTAATCTCTTCGATGGCAATAGCGTCAGCCTCACCACTCGCTTCAAGCGTTAGCGCTTTATCAGTAATCGCCGTTACTCGACCCGACTTCGACTCCCCTGTTATCAACTCTACATCCGCTAAAGTTGGTAGCACCACCGGAATTGGTGCCTCTTCTGCGGGTGATGTCGTCGGAGATGACACAACACCGTTTGGTTTATCGTCACTACATCCTGCCAGCCCGAAGCCTGAAACTAGCAGTGTAACAATTAGTATTGGGAAAAATCCTTTCATGATTGAGAACGCTGTACTCCTCTACATACCAGATTCAAAGTTGCCACCCAATATTCCGGAAATTTTGCGCTTATCGGAGTATAAGAGTGGTAGGTTAGAGGTTCACATTTTGCACCACGCTCAAGATTTAGTGCATTTGGATACAGATGTTGTCCCAAACTCCCCCACCTACCAACAATCCCAACATCTTAGGAACGCTTGTTAGTCTACTTGGCATCCTAGCTGCATTTCTCTACTTCACAGGCGGGATTTATCGCTGGGCATACTTTAGCTTCTTTCAACTAGAAATCACAATTCTTGACTTACCCCTAGAGTCATTTTTTATCGTTCCCTTCCAAGTATTTTTAGGTAGTTTTTGGGCATTCAGCAAAACTGTATTGGCTGTTGTGGTGACAGTATTCCTGATTCAACTAACGATAGGGTTGCTGGAACCACCCAGATGGCAAGTTATCGGAAACTCCAATAGTTTGCAGTCACGCCTCATCCGATTCACTCAAAACCTCTACAGGTCATGGATTGTCCGAAAACTACGTTCATTTGCAGGCATTTTTCCCCAACCTTTACGCTATGAAATAGTAATAGTAGTTTGGATTTTAATAGTTCTATTTTGGTTAGCAAGGTGGCAGGGTATTGCAGATGCCAGACAGGATGCCATCAATGATACATCCTCACTGCCCGTCGTCACATTGGTTACACTTAAAGACCAATTAGCCCTAGGACGTAAGCCTAATGATTTACTCACAAATCCCCCTTTAGAAGACTTCCGCATCATTGGCGATTCCGGCTTATTGGAAAATCTCAGACGACAAGAAACCACCGATACAACTATCAATCCGCCTAGAGTTTGGCGCTTACTGATTGAGCGTAACGGATGGATTTATCTGTTCAAAACACTACCTCCAAATCCTGCTCCCGATGAACGCCCCTATGTACTGGTGATTCGAGAAAGCGATGGCGGCGATCAGTTGTTGATTCTTAGCCCAGAAACTAGCAAGCCAGCATCTAAGTAGGGGTTGCTGAAATTTATTATTGTATTTTACCATCATTTAGCAACAAAAGTATTAGAATACTTTCTCGAATATTTGCAGTATCCTCTGTTTTTAGAGCGGTTTTAGGCAGATATAATATCAAACACCAACTGACTCTTGGGAAAAACCACCTCAAACTCCGTATACTCTCCCACCTGAGACGCCACCCCAATCGCCCCCTGATGCTTCTGTACTAACTCATAGACAATATACAACCCCAACCCCGAACCCTCCCCCATCGGCTTCGTCGTCACCAACGGTTCAAACAACCGCTTCTGCACCGACTCACTTATCCCTATCCCATTGTCCCAAACCCGCCAAATCACCGACTCATTTTCCTCAACCCACTCAATCCGAATCTGCGGGATATAACTGGAAGCAGGGGAAGCAGAGGAAGAATCAGACTTCTCCAACCCCTCCCGCTTACACCGCACCGCATACACAGCATTATCCAGTAAATTTGTCAACACCCGTAACACCAATAACGGCACCTTCACCGGAACCCCATCCCACGCCCCCAATCGCCACTCTATCTCAATCCCCTCATCCTGGGGACAAGCCAACTTCACCGCCAACTCCACAATCATCCCCACCGTCGCCCTCGCCAACCCCTGAGGTAACTCCCCCTGGGGAACCGGAAGCAACGTCGCCACCAACCCATTCGCCCGACTTAACTCCTGTTTCGCCTTCTCTACCTGCTGTTCCCATTTGAATACCACTTCCTCTCCCTTCCCCTGCCGCCATTGCTGAGTTAACATGGTTAAAATCTCCAACCGATTTCCCAGCGCCCAGAGGGGATTTTTCAACTCATGGGATAAATTTCCCACCAAGGAACTCATCGCCGTGAGTTTCTCCTGCTGAATTAACTGATTTTGCGTCGTTTGCAGTTGAATCAACGCCTCCTCTAAATGCTGCGTCTTCTGATTCACCTGCGCTACCAACAAACGGTTATACTCCTGCAATTCCTGAATATAAAAATACAGCACTCCCCACACCCCCATTAGCCCAATTCCCACCAACGCTGCCCCCGACGGTATCCAGATATCCAGTAAAAATGCTGTATACGTCACCCCCACCAAGACACCACTTAAACTAATCCCCCCGATTAACGCCATAATCAACGTCAACCCCGGATAACGCCCCCGTCGCCAGCGTCGTAGAAACACATACTCCAAACTCACCCACAGCCAAATCCAGCCATATTCCCAGGGTTGCGCCACACCCCGAATTCCCCCAGCTTCCAAAAGCGCCGCCTGAATTATCTGACTCGTCAACAGTGCCTGAATCTCCACCCCATACTTATGTTTCGGTGTAGTTCCCTGATAGTGAGAAAAAGGGGTATAAAACCTATCCCGTAACGACGGCGAGTATGCCCCAATCAACACCACCTTATCCTGAAACCGTTGCCCAGAAACCCTTCCTCGTAGCACATCCATCAGCGAAACCCGGTCAAATCCCGCCTCCGGAAACTGTCGCCAATCGAGTAAAATTTGATAGCCTCGGTCATCGGTATTCACATAACCGCCATGATTCTCTTCCAAGGGAGGAAACACCGCCTCCCCTAACCCTAACTACCCCCGTGGCGTCGCTTCCGGTGTAATTCCCGATTCCGATAAATACCGATACGCCAACTTCAGTTATTGGTGGGGAGGGCGGGTTTTGTTGAGAAGTTATCGGTGAATGTCTGAATTGAGTGGCTAAACCCGCCCCTACAAGTATGGCTAAATCCGCCCTGACAATTGACCCTTCACGAGGTTCGAGGGTAAGCTTTTGACTAAACTCCCCATCTCCCTCATACCTAACCGAAACATCGCGAAACAAACCCAACCCCACCACCACCGGATTCGCCTGACTGAGGATGCAGATGTTTTACCACACAATGGTCATGATTGGGACCAAACATTCCGCCGCCCTCCTCACTTTATCCCCATCTCCCTCACACCATCAGCCAGATGCCCAGAATTATGAAGTAATATTAAGAAGAGATGTTAATCCTATCAATATTGTGAAGTCTAATCTCGCATTCCCCTTCAGCAAAACTCTCAAAGGCAGTCAATGGCAAACCATCATCGCCGATAGTCTCACCGTATTCTGGGGCGAGTGGTTAAAGCTGCGGGTGAGAATCCTGCAAGTCGCGGCAGCTGGACTCATCTCCCCACTAATTTACATTATCGGATTTGGGTTGGGATTAGGTAGCGCCCTCGATTCAGCCATGGAACCTGCGGCGGGTGATAGCTATTTAGAGTTTATTCTACCAGGGATGATTGCCCTCTCATCGATGACAATTAGCTTCAGTGGAACCACCTTTTCGATATGCGGTGAACGGCTGTATACCAAAACCTTTGCGGAAACACTACTAATGCCTGTACACCCGTTAGCGCTGTATTTGGGTAAAATTCTAGCGGGAATCGTGCGCGGGTTGATGACATCCGGTTCAGTGATTGTGGTAGCGGTTCTGTTTACAGGTAAAGTTTTCAGCTTTATCAATCCCTTATTTTTGCTAGTGTTACTGCTGAATTGCGCCGTATTTTCTGGTTTAGGGGTAATTGTGGGATTGAATGTCAATTCCTTAGAATCCGTGGGACTGTACAACAATTTCTTGATTGTACCAATGTCGTTTTTGGGCGCAACTTTTTTTGATCCGAGAACATTACCCTTGGCATTAAAAGTTATCGTCTACTTATTACCCCTCAGCTATGCCAGTACCGGATTACGGGCGGCTGCCTATTTACCTCTATCCCAGTTTCCCTGGTATTCTATACCAGTGTTATTAGCCTTCGCGATCGCACTCTCCTTTATCGGCGCTTATAAATTTGCCCACCAACAGGATTAAATCTGAATTGTAATTCCCTGTTCCCTGTTCCCTCAAACATGACAAATGACTTCATCACATTAGAACTACGCTGGTTCAATGGCGGTAATTTACCTAAACAGGTGAATGATTGGTTTACTACAGATTGTCCAGGCGAGACATTAGGATTGCCAGAAACCAGAGAGGATATCTATCTTTATATCCCAGATTGTCCGTATCTGAATATTAAATTTCGGCAAGGCGGTTTAGAGGTTAAGTGGCGTAAGGCGGAATGGGGTATCCGACAATTTAGTCGCCACTGGGAAGGCAGAATTGAACAATGGATTAAGTGGAGTTGTCAAGACTCAACGTCTGAGAGTCTCATGCCCAAAGGCGGCTTGACACAAGGATCATGGGTGTCGGTGAACAAAGCGCGATCGCAACGTTTTTACCAAGAGATTACCTACGAGTTAACCCAGCTTACGGTTAATAATGAGAATTGGTGGACAATTGCATTTGAGGCACTTATTGATGTTGACACTATTAATCTGGAGGAATTTGAGCAGGGTGTTAGGGAAATAAGTTCGACGTATCAGGGATTACCATTACAAAATCACCAGTCTTGTGCCTATCCTAGTTGGCTTAATCTGATTGTTTAGAGGTTTAGTATATACTCATTGCTAATTGACCCAAACGCTTCAGTACACTCAAAACGCTATACAGTTCATTTCCTGGATTGAAAATATCAAACAGTTTAGATACAGCGTATCGAGTTGTTTCTCCTTTGACTAATTTTATAAATCTGAAGCTACTCCCATTCGTAATTAGTCCGTAGGCAGGTTTTTCCCGATCGGGATTTGATAGCATATAAGCGAGAAGTTGTGGTTTGCCAACGTCTAACGAAAATGCGGCTTTTTTTGATTCAATGACGACTAGCCAAACTTGTTCTAATAAAGCCAATACATCAATCTCTCCTCTGACAATAACTCCCTCATCTTCTGCGGCTATTGCCACAGACTTCTCGGATTTGATGTGGAAAGGGTGGAGGTAGAAGTCTGCTAAGTCTAGCAAGGGAGAAAGAACAACCATTTTTACGGTGTTTTCCAACAGAGGTGGGTATTTCGTTAAATTCTGATAACTGAGTTTTACTCTGTCCAACCTTTCTTTCTCGGCGTCAGTAATTTCCGGTAAGTTGTCCTGCCATTCTCGGAAGAATTGGTCATCTTCAACCAACTGGATGCCAAATTTTGTTTCTAATTCATGGAGAGTAATCTCTCTAGCTGGAAGAGTTTGAGTCATAATAATAGATAAGAATTAATTCGGGTTAACTACCCCCGTTATAACCTAGTCCGCGCAGGCGGACTAGGTTTGTGTAGCAGCGATTTCAATCGCCTTGGCTTGGCAAAAGGGGTGGGCTCACTGATTTACATCATTGATCCGCGATGTCACAAATCGATCCATCCAATTTTCCAAATACGCCCGATTTTCCGCCTGTTGTTCCGGTTGCATCGTATCCAAGGGATGAGGCGCTAATCCCAAAATTGCCGCCGTGGTTACACAAAACATCGACTTCTGAAACGTTTGGCAAATCTGCACTCGCAAATCATCCTCTCCCCGACGCGATCGCTGATAAACTTGATGCAGATAATCAGGTAAATAATGACGCATATCCTGCATCAATAATGTTGGCGGAATCCCCGATCCTCCAATCGGTAACGGATCTGCATATAATGCCCCATAAGTAAACATACCTTGTTCTGGCGGAATCTGATTGGCTTGGGCGTTATAGGAAACCGTCCCCAAAAACGGCGTTCCCCGAAAGAAAATCGCCTCCACATAGGGTACCCCTGTATCCATGAGAAAGGTTAACCCAGCGGATTTTGGAAGAATCTCAAACTCGCGATCGCGAATTTTCACGCTATAAGTAATTGGCTTATTCGCCGCCGCCACTAATCCATTTAAAATATGTTCCACCACTTGCGGAATCGTCTTAATTTCACCCTTATCATAGCGACTAGATAACTCCATAAAAATATCACTCATCACCCGCCAGAATTGACCCAAGCCACTGTAATATGCCATCTGACGCGCTTGTTCGGTGAGAAAATTGGGAAATAACCCATTTAATCCTTGAACAAAAGGATTCCCCTTAAACTTTGCCTGAATCGCGGCTGCACAGTGTTGTTTAAATTCTGGCGTATCTAGATAAGCATCTAATCCTCCACCCCCATGCCAAAACATAGATTTCATACAGTATTCGGCATATTCAAAATTAATCCGATTATGCCACCAGTGCTGCAATAGTTTCTGAAAAGACACATCCCCATTAAAGTATTTAAAGAAGGGAAAAAAGACTAAAAACTGATTCTCAGCAATATAAATCAGATTGCGGGAATAGGCATCTAAGACAATGCCATAACTATGTAAAATCCCCACAACTTCTAGTACATTCTCTGGTGAATCCACCAGCAACGCTTCACCTGAATTCAGGCGTTTAATATAAGGTTCTAGGGGATGATTTTTAGATAGTTTTTGACTAATGACCATAGCAATTAGTTTTGAGTGTGTAGGGGCGGGTAATGAAACTTCCTTTTCGCTATTGATAGTAACGTTTATGCAAAACCCGCCCTGACTTAGTATTAACGTCCCTTCTACCATCTACCATCTGCCATCTGCCTTATTTCCCTAAAGCCATTGTCGGTGAATTCGTCACCATCGTCGCTGTAGTGGTTTCACTCAAACGCACCAACCATCCCGGTTGAATGCCAAAAATAACAATCAACACCGCTAACACAATCGCAGGTATCCGTTCACTCCAGTAAACACGGGGTAAATCAATCACCTGTGCCGAGAGACGCCCAAAAAAGGTGCGATCCAACAGAATTAAGAAATAAACCGCCGTTAAAACTGTCCCAATCATACACAGAAGTGTTTGCACCGGAAACACCGGGAAACTCCCCCGAAATACCAGAAATTCTGAGATAAATCCCACCATTCCCGGAATTCCCGCACTCGCCATCACCGCCAATACCATAAAGCTACCAATCAACGGTAATCCGCGTTCCCGATTCAATAATCCATTAAGAACCTCTAAATCCCGCGAACCCGTCTTCTTATACACCACCCCCACCAGGAAAAACAATAACGCCGAGATTAACCCATGACTCACCATTTGCATCACCGCCGCCACCAGCGAAATGGATGTCCCCGCCGCCGCAGCCAGTAAAATATATCCCATGTGCGCCACTGAACTAAACGCCACCATCTTCTTCATATCCCGTTGCGCGATCGCATTAAACGCCCCATAAAGCACACTGACAACCGCCCATATAGCTAACCAAGGCGCAACGACTGTCCAAGCTTCTGGGAATAATCCTAAACCAAAGCGCAATAATCCATAGGTTCCTAACTTCAGCAACACCCCCGCCAACAGCATAGAAATCGGTGTGGATGCTTCAACGTGGGCATCGGGTAACCAGGTATGAAAGGGTACTAAAGGAATTTTAATCCCAAAAGCGATCAGAATTCCGCCTAATAACAGCAATTGACGACCTACAGGCAATAATGAAGCTAAGTTCTGCACATTGCTGTAGGCAAAACTATTTGCCCCACTCAAAAAAAACAAACCTAAAAAGACCGCTAAAACCAGCGCCCCAGACACCGCTGTATATAAAAGAAACTTGGTCGCCGCATAACCGCGCCGTTTTCCGCCCCAGATGGCAATTAACAAATATAAAGGAATTAATTCCAGTTCATAAAACAGGAAAAACAGCAATAAATCTTGCGCCAAAAATGCCCCTGCCACCCCAGCATTTAATAACAGAATCAGCGTGTAATAAAATCGAGGGCGTTCTAACTCCTCATCAGTCGCGTAAACCGCCATCACAGTGAGTAAGCCATTTAATACCACTAAGGGTATTGACAACCCATCGATACCTAAACTGTAAGTTAACCCAATTGACTCAATCCAAGACAGTTTTTCTTGAAATTGAAGACTCATCTGACCGGGATTAAACTGCGCTAGCAGTACCAGTGACCAAATAAACAGACCACTCGTAACAATTAGTGTGACTTGACGCGCCCCTTTTCCCATCAGCGTCGTGGGCAAAAATCCGACGACTAGGGCTGTTAATAGCGGGACTAAAATTAAAGCACTTAGCATAATTTCTCTTATGTCTTATGTCTTATGTCTTATGTCTTATGTCATACTCGCTTCCCTTGAGAAGCAAACTAAGTCATTTCTCATGGGTTATGATCCTCTGCGTCCCTCTGCGTTAACCTCTGCGTCCCTCTGCGTTAAAAAAATATAATTTCGATACCAATCAACCCGTGCAGATTGAGCCACATTAGGGTTAACTCATAAACAATAATAGTTCAACCCACCCCGACAACAACATTTTTATTGCCCATTCAGAAACAACCACCGTTCCCAGTCCCACTGACTGAGGGGCCAACTCATCAAAAGTGCCAATACGCTGACACCAATCAGAATCGTTAACAGATAAAACTGAGATTTCCCCGAAACACTATATTTCAACGATTGACCCCCAACCACAGTCGCCAAACCGACTAAATTCACCACACCATCGACAATATGACGGTCAATCCAGTCGGTCAGTTTAGACAACAGGTCAACGGCAAAAACCACAGTCAGATTGTAGAGTCGATCTACGTAAAAATCATAAGCTAAAAGGTCTTGCAAAAATCTCACAGGTAAGAGAATCGATCGCAATCCAGTTCTATGTAAGTCCATTAAACCCCCAATCGCACAACCCACTACGCTGGAACCCAATAATAACAATTGGGGGACTTCAATCAGGTACTCATACTTAGCAACAGGTAACAGATTTAATTGTTGCAGCAACAAAGGCATCCCCAGATTAATCAGAGTTAACCCCACCATAGGTAACGCCATGGGCCACGCCACTTCCGGGGCGCGGCGGGTTTTGGGCTGAGGATTGCCTAAAAATACTAGGCGAAAGACGCGGGTTAATCCTAAAGCTGTAATCCCATTCACCACGATAAAGGTGGCGACTAATCCGGGCGAATCCGCCCACAGTGAATTAATGCCTTTACTTATCGCCCAATACCCTCCTAGGGGCAATAGTCCAATCATCCCAGCCGTACCGACAACAAAAGCAGTGGTTGTGGCGGGCATTCGTGACCACAAGCCGCCCATCTCGGTGAGATTTTGGTTACTGGTGGTGAGAATAATTGAACCCGTACTCATAAATAATAGGGCTTTGGCAAAGGCGTGGGCGAGGAGTAACGCCACGGCAATATCGGCGCGTCCAGTTCCCACGGCGATAAACACCAACCCTAAATACGCACTGGTGGTATGGGAGAGCGATCGCTTAATATCAATTTGGGCAATGGCGACTAAGGATGCACCAATCGCGGTGATCGTGCCAATTACCACTAACACAGATAAGGTGACTGGGGATAGGGCTAAAATCGGCAGCAGTTTAATCAACACATACGCCCCACAGCAAACAACCAGCGAATTCCGCAACACGGAGGCGGGGTTGGGTCCTTCCATCGCTTCATCTAACCACAAATGCAGGGGAAATTGAGCGCATTTTCCCAGGGGTCCGGCAATTAGGGCTAATCCCAGTAATGTGGCGAGGATGGGGGAAAGGTTTGCTGTTCCTGCCCAATCGTATAAGTTATTAAAGTTTAAGCTACCGGCGAGGCTTCCCAGGGTGACAACCCCCATTAACAGCAACAGGTCCCCCACCCGCTTGGTTAAAAAGGCATCTCGTGCAGCGGTAACCACTAAGGGTTGAGCATACCAAAAGCCAACGAGTAAATAGGTGGAGAGGGTGAGCATTTCTAATAGGGCATAGCTCAAGAGTAAGGAATTACTCAAGGCAATTCCACTCATCGCCCCTTCAAAGAATCCCATTAAGGCAAAAAAGCGGGCTAATGCCCAGTCTTTTTCCATGTATCCTAGAGCATACAGTTGCGCCAACAGGCAGAGGCTGGTCACCACCTCTGCCGCACCTGTACTCACAGGCGAAACTTCTAGGGCGAAGGAGAAATTGACACCGCCAACTTGCAGCCAGTCAAATACAAACTCGTTCACCATCGGCTGATTCACGGCAGACCGGAAGATTACCCAACCGTGAATACAGGCAAAAATTGTCATTAATATGTTAAAATAGGCAGCCGGACGAGGACCGGTATGGCGAATCATACCCGTTGCCCAAGGTAAGCTGAAGATGGCACCAATTAACCCATAAAACGGCACTAACCAAATTGTCTGATTCAGAAACTCTGTCATCCCCCTCGCCTACCTCGTTGGTTGATCCGATGAATAGTTGGCGTATTGACCTAGGAACTCTCCAGTGCGATCGCCCGCCGTTTGAATCCCCCTATTTGAACGTCAGCTTAATCAAAGTGATAATCTGAGCTTATACTTAACAATAGTGCAAGAAGGCAGAAATAACGCTAACCGCTAACCTCTCCCCCAGCTTCCTCCGCTCCCTCCGCTCCCTCTGCTCCCCCTGCTTTTCCTATCTACTATGGAAAGAGCGCAACTCGGTATCAGGCGTTTCTCCTACCCGTTGCCCCTGCTTGATTTTGAGGTGATTGTCCCGGCGTCTGGAGTCGAGTCACTTTAACTTATAAAAACGTTACCCAAAAATTATAAAACAAAGCCAACATTTCGCAAAAGCTGAGAATTTTGCCCAACCTCTCGATTATTATCGCTCTAAAGTTAAGTTTTGTTAAACAGTTCGATTAAGAATTATCATAATAATTTATATTGTCAATTGTGCCAAGCTTCTCTATGCTTGGTTTTGGCTAGTAATTAATTAGTCTAAACTTCGGCATTCCCGTCCAAATTTTTGCCCAACGGGGATGGGCGGACTCATGGTCAACGTATTCACAAGGAGAAAATCAACGTGCCAATTGCTGTAGGAATGATTGAAACCAAAGGCTTTCCGGCTGTCGTCGAAGCCGCCGATGCCATGGTGAAAGCTGCCCGTGTCACCTTGGTCGGGTATGAAAAAATTGGTAGCGCGCGGGTCACGGTGATTGTTCGGGGCGATGTCTCAGAAGTTCAAGCCTCCGTCGCTGCTGGCGTAGAATCTGCTAATCGGGTGAATGGGGGTGAAGTCGTATCCACCCACATCATTGCTCGTCCCCACGAAAACTTGGAATACGTTCTACCGATTCGATATAGCGAAGCCGTGGAGCAATTCCGATCATATTAGCGAGACTTCTACGCTTATGATTGGGCTAAATCCTGGCGCTCCCAAGGTGTCAAAACAGACAAACCCCTAGATTTTGGAGAAACATTCATGTCAATCGCCGTTGGAATGGTAGAAACCCTCGGCTTTCCGGCTGTCGTCGAAGCCGCTGACGCCATGGTGAAAGCCGCCCGCGTCACGTTGGTCGGGTATGAAAAAATCGGCAGTGGTCGAGTTACGGTTATCGTCCGGGGCGATGTGTCGGAAGTCCAAGCCTCCGTAGCCGCTGGTGTGGAGAACGTCAAGCGCGTCAATGGGGGTCAGGTTCTATCCACTCACATTATCGCCCGTCCCCATGAAAACCTAGAGTACGTGCTGCCGATTCGGTACACTGAAGACGTAGAACAGTTCCGAGAAAGCACGAATGCCATCCGCCCGCTTAACCGTCCCTAAGACCAATACCCTTATCCTTAAATGATTATGGGAAAGGTTAATTGGGGATTGAGACAAAGGCAAGACTCGCTCGTTAAAAAAAACGGCAACTCAGTCCGCCCAGAACCGACGATCCAACATCCCAACCGTGGAGGATAAATGCAAATTGCCAGAGTGCGGGGGACAGTCGTTAGTACTTGTAAAGAACCCAGCCTAAGAGGTGTAAAATTTCTCTTAGTACAGTTTATGGATGATGAGGGTAAACCTCTACCTAACTACGAAGTGGCAGCAGATGTCGTCGGTGCGGGTGTGGATGAGTGGGTTTTGGTGAGTTGCGGCAGCGCAGCCCGCCAGGTGGGTGAAAATGATAAGCGCCCTATTGATGCTATGGTAGTGGGGATTATCGACACTGTTAGTGTAGATAATCACATTCTCTACAGTAAAAAAGATCAATATCGATAGTCTGGGGTGAAAAAAGTCATCCGAAATCGTTAACACGAATCGTCAGGAACCCCACGCCTAAAGGCGGGGGCTTGAAATAAAGCCCATACCTGACCAGCATAAGACCTACGCGGTCTACGTTAACGATGAGCAAGCCCTGATTCTGACTCCCTTATCGGTCTAAGATGACTGACCGCCAGACCAAGAATTTATACCCTAATTTGGCGTATTAAAGCCAATATTTATTCTGCTGGCGGGAGGGGAGTCAACCCAATATCCCTCGGCTCAATACCCGGGTTTTAACGAAAAGCTTCTCGCTCAAAACCCGACAATCTAGAATTGCTGATGTTTTAAGATCCAGCTTAAACAAAGATCTTGATATCCCTATAGATAGGGATAAACATCCAAGGCTTATGGATGAAATGCTCTTGGTTTAATCAAAAAAAACAACACGTTGATATACGTTGTGCAAGGCAGGAAAATATTATCATGGTAGTTCGTAGCTACGCGGCACCCCCGACCCCTTGGTCAAAAAGTTTGGCGGAACCCAAAATTCACGAAAGTGCCTACGTCCACTCCTTTTCTAACATTATCGGAGATGTCATAATCGCCGAAAATGTCCTGATTTCTCCGGGGACTTCCATTCGAGCAGACGAAGGTGGACCGTTTTATATTGCCGCTGGCTCGAATATTCAAGATGGAGTGGTGATTCATGGCTTAGAAGATGGGCGAGTGATGGGGGATGACCAAAAAGCTTACTCCGTCTGGATTGGTCAGAATACCTCTGTTACTCATCTATGCCTGATTCACGGTCCAGCCTACATTGGAGATGATTGCTTTATTGGCTTTCGCTCCACCGTGTTTAATGCTCGCATCGGTCATGGCTGTATCATCATGATGCACGCCTTGGTGCAAGATGTGGAAATTCCGCCGGGGAAATATGTACCCTCTGGAGCAGTGATTAATAACCAGCAGCAAGCGGATAGATTGCCCGATGTCCAAGAGGAGGATCTCACGTTTGCTCATCATCTGATCGCCTGCAACGAGGCATTGCGATCAGGGTATCAGTGTGCAGCGGATGAAGCTTGTATTGCGCCAATCCGCAAGGAGAGGCTTCAACAATCTGACTCTGATCAGGAAAATGGAAATCAAACTTCTCGTCGTTCTTCTTATTCTTATAGTTCCATGCCTTCATTTACAGCCATAAATTCAGACCTGCAGAAACAAATTCGTCAACTGTTAGCTCAAGGATATCGGATTGGTGCCGAATATGCAGATGAGCGGCGCTTCCGGACGAGTTCTTGGAAGAGTGCGATCGCGATTCACTCAGATCGTGAATCAGAGGTACTTAATGCTCTTAACGATTGTTTGCAAGATCATCAAGGTGAATATGTCCGCCTGATTGGGATTGACCCGAAAGCAAAACGGCGGGTGATGGAAGAAATTATCCAAAGACCCGGTGATCAACCGTCCAAGTCTACCCCAGCCAAAGCGTCTTCGTCTTCGAGTTATCGTTACAGTCAACCTGCGGCGAGCAAAAACCTTCAGGTTTCCCATTCACAACCCCAACTCGAGTCTGATCTTCAGCAAACAGTGGCGGGACTGGTCGCTCAAGGCTATGGGATTGGTTTAGAATATGCTGATGAGCGGCGCTTCCGCACCAGTTCCTGGAAAAGCGCGATGTCGATTCAATCCAATCGGGAATCGGAGGTGATGGACGCGATTACCGACTGTTTAGTTGACCATGAGGGCGAGTACGTGCGCTTGATTGGGATTGACCCCAATGCGAAACGGCGGGTGCTGCAAGAAATTATTCAACGACCTAATAGTAAAGCCTTGACAACAGGGACATCGGTCTCCTCAAATGGTCGGCGCACCAGCAGCAGCTACAGCACGGTATCCGCACCATCAAAAGCGGATTCTGTATCACCTGCGGATACGTCTTTGAGCCAAGAGGCGATTGATCAAGTCCGGGGTTTGTTAGCTCAAGGCTACAAAATTGGTACCGAACACGCCGACAAGCGCCGCTTCCGCACCAGTTCCTGGCAAAGCTGCACTCCCATCGAATCAAATCAGGTTTCTGAGGTGATTGAGGGATTAGAAGGCTGTATGGCTGAACATAGTGAGGAATATGTTCGTCTGATTGGCATTGATCCAAAAGCCAAGCGGCGTGTCTTGGAAACCCTGATTCAAAAGCCAAATTGAGCAATCATTACCTCAGGAACTGTTAGAAGTCCGCTGGAAGGGAAAGGGTGAGCGTTGATTGGGGATTGGTGATGGAGTTAGGGTTGAACTCAATGCTTGCTCCGAAATTGTTCAATAAACCATTAACAATTTTTAATCCTCAATCCCTTTACTTTCCCACAGAGGTAATCCGAAAGTACTAACTTCAAAATCGCGGGACTTCTGATTCAATTGACCTAATTATATTCACGTTTATAACGTCTAAGTAGGTCGGTGGAAATAAACTCAACTATCCACCAGTTATGTGAATAGACCTCAAACCCTTACAAATGACCAATGACCAATGACCAATGACGATCCCCACCGTTAACTTTTATTATCCCCACCTACTTATAACTATAAAATGCATTTGCCCCTGCCACTACCATTGAGCAGTTACTCTCATGTCTACGTGCAAGGTGATGTAACCATTGATCCGAGTGCTGTGATTTCATCGGGAGTAATTTTGCGGGCTAATCCTGAGAGTCAAATGATTATCGCGGCAGGTGTTTGTATTGGTGCAGGTTCAATTCTGCACGCTGACCAAGGGACGTTAAAGATAGAAGCCGGTGTCAATCTGGGTACAGGTGTATTGATCGTGGGTCACGGGACAATTGGGGCAAATGCTTGTATCGGTTCACTGACCACGATTTGGAATGCTTCGATTGAGCGATTAACCGTTGTGCCTGCGGGGTCTGTTGTGGGTGATGTGGGGCGTCAAGTTGCCGAGGTTTGTGTACCAGCGACTCCTCCGGTTGATAGCTCTAATCCCCCAGAAGCGGTGAATCATGCACCTAAGCCGATCGCCTCTCCTCCATCTCCATCTCCTGAACAGCCAGAACAGCAGTATGTCAACCCACCTGTTGATTCCCAGAGACATTCCAGTGAGTCTACGACGGAAGAGGAACCTGAATCTGCCACCTCCCCGGCGGAAAACTCCGTCTATGGGCAAGGGAGTGTAGACCGGATTCTCAAAACTCTATTTCCCTATCATCAATAATTTGGGCTACTGATGCAGGGGAGTTATTTAGCCGCTTCCTGTAGTGTTAAGATCAGCGCTGAGATAGGTTATACCGATAAGTTGTTAGCGTTGAGGTGTTGGGTTTCTTAGACTGGATTAGAGGCAACACTTAACTGCCAACAACGACATGGAGAGCTGAGCTATGGAGTCATACAACCCTGGAATTATCCCCCACGCCCCCTCTACTCAACGGAATCGCTTTCGTCACTCCTCTTTGGGTTTGGTGTCTACGCTCAGTTTTCCCGTGATTGTGAGTACGGCTGATGCGATGCTCAAGGCGTCTGGAGTGACATTGATCGGATTTGAAAAAATTGGTAGTGGTCACTGTACGGCAATTGTGCGCGGCGCTACAGCAGAAGTGCGGATTGCGGTGCAAGCTGGGGTTGAACATGCTAAACGAGAAGGTCGGTTATTGTCCTCCTTGGTAATTCCTCGACCGTTTCCCAACTTGGAGGTTGTTTTACCTCTGGGTTCTCATTTGCTAGAAGAGGCGCAACAGCAACTGCGATCGCGCCATAGTTCCCAAGCCCTGGGACTTCTAGAAACTCGTGGCTTTCCCGCGATCGTCGGTGCAGCAGATGCTATGCTCAAAGCTGCAAATGTAGAATTGACGGGTTACGAAACTATTGGTGCGGGCTTATGTACAGTTATTATCCGGGGTCGAGTGGCAGAAGTTGCCATGGCGCTGCAAGTGGGTATGGCAGAAGCACAACGGATTGGGGAACTGGTTGCTGTTACCGTGATTACTCGACCGTTAGAGGATCTCGAACAAGCCCTACCCTTGGCAAGTTACTTCATTGAAGAAGAAGAAACCCCTGAACCCCTAAGATTACCTGTCGAGGTCAAGGAAACAGAGAAGGAATTAGTCGAACTCCCTGATTTAGATAAATTGCCCGCGCCGACTAAGGAAATTGACTTCTGATATTACATTGCCGATGAGCAGAGCTGAGGGAGCTGGGGAAGCAAACCCTTACAAAGGACAAATGACAAAGGACGAATGACGATCTCCACTGTTAGCGTTTATTGTGTCTACCTATTAAAAAAGGCGTTGCACCCAATTCCAGCAATGACCGGATTAAGCTTTCCTGTAGGTACAGGCTAAAACCAAACCGCTTATTCCGGAACATACAAATTGGTTAGGGGCAACGCGAGTTGGAAGGAAGACTGTCACTTGTTTGGTGTTATCTGAAATCTTAACTCAGAGTTATCATAGAAAAAATACATTGTTTTGATAGAAATCATAGACTATAATCTATGAATTATTCCGATCAAGGAGGAGTATCGTTGAAGCAAGCCACGCTGCATCAGCTCAAAGTCTTTGAAGCCGTTGCTCGACATAATAGTTTTACTCGTGCAGCCGAAGAACTATTTCTCACCCAACCCACGGTGTCAATGCAGGTGAAACAGCTTACCCGAGCGGTTGGTGTTCCCTTATTTGATCAAGTAGGCAAACGTCTTTATCTTACCCAAGCCGGAGAGGAACTCGTCAAGACCAGCCGTGCTATATTTGAGAGCTTAGATCAGTTTGAGATGACCGTCGCTGATTTGCAAGGTCTGAAACAGGGACGCTTGCGGGTTTCGGTGATCACAACCGCCAAATATTTTATTCCCCGGTTACTCGGTCCATTTTGTCGGCGTTATCCGGGAATCGATGTGTCGCTTCAGGTGACCAATCATGAATATATTCTGGGTCGTCTGAATGACAATGCGGATGACTTGTATGTTATGAGTCAACTCCCGGATCTGGATATTACCTACGAAGCCATTCTTGACAATCCCCTCGTCGTTATCGCCCCATCGGATCACCCGTTAGTGAATGAAACCAATATTCCCATGGAGCGCTTGGCAGAGGAACCCTTTATTATGAGAGAACCTGGATCAGGAACGCGCAAGGCAGTGCAAGAACTATTTGATTCCCATGATATCGAGTTAAAAGTGCAGCTTGACTTAGGCAGCAATGAAGCCATTAAACAAGCGATCGCGGGAGGGTTAGGCATTTCGGTTTTATCCCGTCATACCTTAGCCTTAGAGGGCATCTGTAACCAACTGACGATATTAGATGTGGAAGAATTCCCGATTGAACGATACTGGTATGCGGTGTACCCCAACGGCAAACAACTCTCCGTTGTCGCTCGCACCTTTCTCGATTATTTGCTCACCGAAGGCAAAGACTTTGCCCAAAAGACTGCCCTACGCCGAACCTTGCCACCCGAATCGCAAGGGGCTACCCCTTCAACGAAGTAAGGGGTAGGGGGATAGCCGAAAATGCGAGGGGTCAATCCCCGAAGTATTTTCAATCTCTCTCTTTCTATCCCATGTGGTGGTATAGTTTAGCCATGAAACAAGTTCTCACAATAGTTGTAAAGCTCCAACCCTCTCCTGAACAAGTTGCCTTCTTCGAGGCAACTCTTCAGGCGTTTGCGGACGCTTGTAACTACGTGAACGAAAACACAAACCCTAAGCTGACCAACAAAATTGCTATCCAGTCCTTGGTCTACCAAACCATCAAGAAAAAATTCAATCTGGTGGCTAACATGGCAGTTAGGGCTTGTGCGCGTGTAGCTGCCAACCGCAAGGTAGCCAAGCTAAAAGGCAAACCTGTTAAAAGATTTGCCCCAACCAGCATGGACTGTGACAAAGACTTGTTTCGGTTTCGCGAACAGGATTGGACGGTAAGCCTTGCAACTACTCACGGTAGAGAGCGAGTTGAATTAAAAGTCGGCAACTACTAAAGAGGAAAACTCAAACAGAGAAACCCGACTTCTGCTCAACTATGCAAACACCGTGATGGTCACTTCTACTTGCACATCCAAATCAAAGACGATGCAAAAGACTCGCCAATTGCCGACAAGGTAATTGGCATTGACTTAGGGCGGCGCGACATCGCCGTTACGTCGGAAGGGGAAAAATGGGACGGTAAGCATATCCAATCAGTTCGAGATAAGTTTTATAAAGTTAGGGCATCTCTCCAGAAGAGTGCCCCGAAAGGCACTCTTGACAAATCGGCGCAGATGTCGAGAAGTCTTGAAACGGCTGTCGGGACGGGAAAGACGCTACCAGCAATGGCTCAATCACAACATCTCCAAATCGGTGGTCAGACGAGCAGTTGACGCTTCGACTCCGCTCAGCGTCAAGTATAGTGCCTCTATTGCTATAGAAGACCTTACGGGAATTAGGGAGAGAACCAACGAGCAACCCAGAAGCAAGACGGAACGTAGACGCTCGAATTCATGGGCATTCTACCAACTGCGAATGTTCATTGAGTACAAAGCGCTTGGGGCAGGTGTTCAGGTTATCCCAATCTCCCCTCGCTACACCTCCCAAATGTGTCACAATTGCCTACACATTCACCCGGTAAAAGGAAAGTCTTACCGTAGTGGCAAGACTTTCAAATGTGGGCATTGTGGTTGGCATGGAGATGCCGACTTTAATGGAGCCAATAATATTGCACTTGTGGGG
>NZ_JAVKBY010000003.1:0-16227 GCF_040222985.1 Coleofasciculus sp. F4-SAH-05 | reverse complement strand
CACAGTAGCAGTAGGGAATGACCGAAGGTATTGGCGGGGGTGGAAACCGCCACAGTCAGGAAGTTACAGCCTTCCAAGTAGGAAGAGGCTAAACCGTGGGTATACCACGAGGTAACAAAGGTTGTACCGGTTAGCCAAGCTCCAACCGCCAAGTAGGCGCAGGGGAGCAGGAGTATACCTGACCAACCGATGAATACAAAGCGATCGCGCTTTAGCCAGTCATCGAGTGCGTCAAACCATCCTCTTTGGCTGGGAGCGCGTCCGACAGCTATTGTCATAACGTGTAGATCTCCAAGAATTTATGAGTACGAAAGAAAAGCCCTCTTACTCGGTCAACCGACTCAGGCTGTGCCTAAGCAGATAATTGACCCGATTGTGAGTAAAGTTTACTTTTCTTTACGGTCTTGAACTTATCTTAAAAGAAATTTTCAAATTTTGCCACTGTTATTCGTCTATTCGTCATTTGTCCTTCGTCCTTCGTCCTTCGTCATTTGTCCTACTCACGCAAGCGAGAAGCAAGCTTCATCCTTTGTCCTTCGTTTACTCCACCTTCCCCAGCTCCCCCAGCTCCCCCAGCTCCCTCTGCTCCCTCTGCTCCCTCTGCTCCTCCGCCCCTTCGCACCCCAGCTCTCTCATCTGTAGCCAACTCCCGTCTAAGATAGGTAGAGTATCGCGCTTGAGAGTAGCATGTTCACGATTGACTTGACTTTGAAAAACACGCCCTTCCCCTTATCCGTGCAACGGAAGTCAGCAGAAGCGGCCCAAGAAACTTACCAGGAAATTATGCAAGCCATGAGTTCGGGTAAACCCGAGTTCATGGAACTGACCTGTGAACACCAGTCCGATAAGAAAATTGGTGTTCTCACCCAAGAGATTAGTGCGGTGATGATTTCCCAGAAATCTGGTGCTGTGGGGACAGGGCGTACACCCGGTTTCTTTGCCTTAGCTGAAGAACAACAGTAGTTAACACATCACCAACGTCATGGTTCAAACCGCAATTACGGTACAGGATCTATGCTTCAGTTGGTCTAGTGGAGCATCAGTTTTAGACGCTTGCTCTCTAGACGTTCCCAAGGGTGAGTTTTGGATGCTCTTGGGGACGAATGGCAGTGGTAAATCAACATTGTTGCGGTTGCTGGCTGGATTATTGTCACCTGATTCGGGTGAGATACAGATTTCGGGACTCATGGGATTTGTCTTCCAAAATCCTGACCATCAGCTGGTTATGCCGACAGTCGGTGCAGATGTGGCGTTTGGATTGGTCGAGGAGAAACTTTCGATTGCACAAGTTCGCGCCCGTGTCACCGAAGCCTTAGCCGCCGTTAATCTGCTGGATTTACAACGACGCCCGATTTATGCCCTCAGTGGGGGACAAAAGCAGCGTATTGCTATTGCGGGTGCGATCGCGCGTCAGTCTGAGATACTTCTATTGGATGAGCCAACAGCCTTGCTTGATCCCGATACTCAGTTAGATCTGGTGGCTCAAGTCCAGCGCTTGGTCAAAAGTCGTGGGTTAACTGCCCTTTGGGTAACCCACCGCCTGGAAGAGTTGAACTACTGCGACGGAGCATTTTTGCTGGAAAATGGTCGGGTGGTAGCACAGGGAGAACCGGAGCTACTCAAGCAACGGCTTCTAGGTGAGACAAAAATGTCATCATAAATTAATATAAAGAGGAGATTGAGAAAAATTAACAAAAAATATTAAATTAGCCTTGAAAAATGCCCTCTCCCCCACCCCAGGTTGTTTTACTGGTTGATGGTTATAACATCATCGGCACCGAGTCGAGTTTGACTAAGACACGCGATCGCCATGGACTATTGGCGGCGCGGCAAGAATTAGTTGAGGTTTTAATTAACTATAGCGCCTTTCGCGGCTATAAAACTAAAGTTGTCTTTGATGCTCACTACCAAAAGACTGGGACTCGCCAGGAAGATTTAACCACCTATGTATCCGTCTGCTATACGGACTTTGGGCAGACCGCCGATAGCTACATTGAAAAATTTTGTGCGGCATTTCGGAATAAACCTCAGCCATTCAGACGGCGATTAATTGTGGCGACTTCAGATCGGGCGCAACAGCTAACCGTTACAGGGTACGGGGCAGAATGGATGTCCTCGCAACAGTTAATTAGTGACGTCCATTCTACAAGTCGTCGAGTCCGCCGCCGACAACGACCGTCAAAACAATCTCGCGGTCGTTTTTTAGTGCATTCCCTTGACAAATCAGCACAACAACGGTTATCTCAATGGCGTCAGGGTATTCGCTGATACAGGGAAACGTCGCTCCCTATTGAATTATTAACAAATCAATGTAGCTATTCAGAGGCTGTCTCGAAAAAGGTTGTTTGGGACGCCGATAGAACTCATTGGCACAAACAATTAGGCATGAACATTACTCAAGATAATGGAATAGAACCCAAGTCGCAAAAAAGACACCAGCTCATCCCGGCTATTCTCAATTCTCTAGACGAGGTCGTTTGGTCAGCGTCAGCCCAAACTTATAAGCTACTGTATATTAATCAAGCTGCCGAGACCATTTTGGGCAGAACCCTGGCTGAACTGTATGATCAACCAACTCTATGGCAGTTGATGATTCATCCCGATGATCGCCAGCGAGTTCAGCAGCAGTTTCAGAGTTTAGTAGAAAGCGGTAATCAAGCCGTAGAATACAGAATTGTCCGACCTGATGGGGAGGTACGTTGGATACACAATCGCGTCTGTGCGATCGCGGATGAGACAGGTACTGTGATTCGGATTGATGGGATTGCCAGGGATATCACCCAACGCAAACAAGCCGAAGTCCAACTCTGTCCCGAAAATGACCTACTCCAGGGCATCATGCAAACCAGTATAGCGGCGATTACCGTCGTTGATACTCAAGGTAACATTATCTTTGCCAACGCGCGATCGCCGCAAGTCCTCGGTTTGACTCAATCCGAATTAGTCGAACGTCGATACAACTCTCCCACTTGGCAGATTACTGATTTTCAAGGTGGACCCTTTCCAGAGGAACAACTACCATTCCAACAGGTGATGGTAACAGGTCAACCCGTTTTCGATGTCCAGCATGGGATTGAATGGGCTGATGGTACACTTAAATACCTTTCAGTTAATGGGGCTCCCTTAAAAGATGCCGACTTTATCCACGTCACCGAAGACACCGGACTGATTATTCCTCTGGGAGAGTGGGTACTCTATGAAGCTTGTCGTCAACTGCGGATGTGGCAAACCCAATTCCCTACACCAGAATCTTTAAAAATTAGTGTAAATTTATCAGGCAAACAGATTAAAGAGCCGGAGCTAATTGAGCAAATTGATCAGATATTAGCCAAGACAGGGTTAGATGGCAGATTCTTAAAGTTAGAAATTACTGAAAGTGTCTTAATGGAAAATGCCGAAACCGTGACGAAGATGCTACTGCAATTGAGAACCAGAAATATCCAGTTGTCTGTGGATGACTTTGGTACAGGGTATTCATCCTTAAGTTACTTACATCGCTTTCCCGTGAACACTCTCAAAATTGATCGTTCTTTTGTTAGCAAGATGAATCCGAAAAATCGCAATACTGAAATTATTAGAACTATTATCACTCTAGCTCATAGTTTAAAAATGGATGTCATTGCTGAAGGTGTAGAAACTCTCGAACAATTGACTGAATTGAAACTACTAAACTGCGAACAAGGACAAGGGTATTTATTTTCTAAACCGTTAACCAAGTGCGCCGCCGGACTTTTATTAGGCGGAATTCCTCAGTGGTAAACTGTGGAATATATTTTACAATTGAAAACATTGACAGACACCTGCTTTTGTCTTCGTGTAGGGGCGACCCGCTTGCACAAATCAACAACTGCATCCACTCAATTTGATCGGGTCGCCCTTTACTCAATCTCTGGTGCCAGCAAGGACGCATCATTTTGTTCCAGACGTTGCATGCAACGTCTCTACTTGTTCAGCCAGCCCTATTCTCTTAATCTAAATAGCGGTTGAATCGCCGATCCTGACTCCACAGTAATTGAGACAAGATTCGCCCAATATTCGCCGCATCGTCAACGCCGCGATGGTGTGTACCTTGCAACGACAGCTTCAGCAAAAACAAGGCTTTTAACATACCAACTTCCTTCGGTAACGAATGAGCCAGCGCAAACCATGTCTTCACATTGATATGTCGTGAATCAAAGGGATACTCAACACCAAAGAATTGACATTGTTTCTGAAATTGATTTTTATCATACTCCCCATAACTCGCCCAAACTCGTTGATGAGATAAATACCGTTTTTGGAGACGTTCACAGGCTTGAGCAAAGGACATGCCTTGATCCACTTGTTCCTGGGTTAATGTGGTTAACTCAGTACAGAATTCACTCACCGTTGAGCGTTCGGGTTTAACCAAGATACTCTCTGTTTTAACAGCAGAATGAGAAACACAATCCAGCAGACAAACGCCAATTTCGATAATTTCGCTTTCTTGTCCCGGTGGCGGTTTTCCTTGCCAGCACGTCGCTTCGACATCAATAACCAGAATTTGGTCGATTTTTCGAGACATTATGCGCCTACTCCTCTGATTCCTTAAGCAGGGCGGGTTTAGTGAAGTTAGCGGTTTTATCCCAAGCGTTATCAGTCAAACCCGCCCCTACAACTTTGCTGAATCTGCTCTATTATGTATGTTTTAAGCTAAGTCCGTCATGAACGCCCTCAAGCGCTAAGATGGGACTAATTTAACGTAAATTTGAGATTTTAGAGAAATTGCTATCTGAGCCACTGATTTCTACCAAATTTCCGGGTGATATATTCAAACTCGCCAATGGGTTAACCGTCATTCACCAGCATTTACCCGCAACACCTGTCGTTGTGGTTGATGTCTGGGTGAGGGCTGGGGCAATTGTCGAGCCCGATGAATGGTGCGGGATGGCTCATTTTTTGGAACACATGATTTTTAAAGGGACACAGCGACTGGTTCCCGGTGCATTTGATCAGGTGATTGAACGTCATGGGGGGCTGACAAATGCGGCGACTAGCCACGATTATGCCCATTTCTTCATTACCACCGCCGCCCAATACCTCGACGAAACCTTACCCCCATTAGCGGACTTACTTTTATCGCCAGCGATTCCTGACATCGAATTTGATCGCGAACGAGATGTTGTTCTAGAAGAAATTCGCTCCTGTTACGACAATCCTGACTGGTTAGGTTTTCAGGCACTCTCAGAAATAATATACCAGTATCACCCCTATAGACGCTCGGTTTTGGGCAGTGAAGAACAATTGAGGGCGCACACGTCTGAGCAGATGCGCCGTTTCCACGGGAGTCACTACCAACCGGAGAATATGACAGTGGTGATTATTGGCGGGGTAGAACAAGAATCCGCGCTAAATTTAGTTAATCAGTCTTTTGCCGCTTTTCCGACTCCTAGCGATTGTCCCCGATTAGTAGCTGAAGCCGAACCCCCGACGACTGAGATTCGGCGTCAGGAACTGTATTTACCGCGAATCGAACAAGCCCGTCTATTTATGGCTTGGGTTGGACCCGGTGTGGATCAGTTAAAAGATGCTTATGGTTTAGATTTACTTTCGGTATTATTAGCCGATGGACGCTCGTCCCGGTTAGTGAGACAATTACGTGAGCAAGAGCGGCTGGTTCAAGATATTGGCAGTGGTTTTTCACTCCAGCGGGATTCTAGCTTGTTTACGATCAATGCCTATCTTGAGCCTGAGAATTTAGAGCAAGTCGAAGCGTTGATTTGTCAGCATTTACTAGGACTACAGCAGAAACCTATATCCTCTGAAGAAATGCGTCGCTGTCAGCGATTATTGTGTAATGACTATGTTTTCTCTACCGAAGCTGCTGGTCAAATCGCTGGATTGTATGGATATTACAACACGATCGCATCCGCAGAATTAGCCGTCACCTATCCCGCTCAAATTCAACGACTGACCCCAGTAGACTTGATGCACTTAGCGCAGCGTTATCTTTCTCCTTATCACTATGCTGTAACTGTTCTCAAACCCGTGAGTGAAGATTTGCTGATGGGAGAATTATTTTGAATGTAGAGACGCGCCATGGCGCGTCTCTACATGGTGCGTCTGTAGGGGCGGGTTTGACGACTATCGTTTCTTATCCTTACCCAGATGCAACTAAACCCGCCCCGACCAAATTTTCAACTTTGAATTATAGATTATGCCTTCTAGTCTAACTGCCTCACCCCAACAGTCCATTATCCATCGCACGGTTTTAGATAATGGCATTGTCGTTATCGCTATCGAGAATTCAGCCGCTGATATTATTGCCTCTCGTCTATTTTTTCGCACGGGTAGCCAAAGAGAACCACGAAATAAGGCGGGATTAACCCATCTCCTAGCGGCTGTTTTGACCAAAGGTACTGACGAACTTTCCTCGATTGAAATCGCCGAACGAGTCGAATCAGTGGGCGCTCAACTGAATACAGATGCTGCAACGGATTACTTTTTATTATCGCTGAAAACGGTATCCTCCGACTGGCTGGATATGTTAACCCTGGCGGGGCAGATTTTGCGATCGCCTAGTTTCCCGGAAACTGAGGTAGAATTGGAACGCTATCTAACGATTCAGGATATTCGTTCCCAAAAAGAACAACCGTTTAGCATTGCCTTTGAGCAGTTGCGACAGGCATTATATCAGGATCACCCTTATGCTGTCTCTGTATTGGGTACGGAAGCCACGGTTTCTGAATTGTTACCGACAGATTTAAAGGACTATCATCAAACCTATTTTCGCCCGGATAACCTAGTGATTAGTGTCGCCGGTCGAATTTCACCGGAAGTCGCTGTACAGCAGATTGAGCAAGTCTTTGGGGATTGGCAACCGCCCTCAACTCCTTTACCAACACCCACATTACCCTTAATTACCCCTCAGCCTTGCCACGTTGTTACCCCTCAGGAAACCCAACAATCGGTGGTAATGCTGGGGTATTTAGCCTCATCGGTTACTGATCCCGATTATGAGGCGCTAAAACTACTGAATACCTATCTGGGGAATGGGCTTTCGAGTCGCTTATTTGTGGAATTGCGGGAAAAACGAGGGTTAGCTTATGATGTTTCGGCGTTTTACCCCACGCGCCAGTGTGATTCCCTATTTGTGACGTATATGGGAACCGCCCCAGAAAATACAGTAATCGCGATGGAGGGATTGCGGACAGAAGTGGAACGCCTTTGCAGCTTGAGGTTGAGTGCAGAGGAACTGCAAACGGCTAAAAATAAACTTCTGGGTCAATATGCTTTAGGGAAACAAACCAATGCTCAACTTGCCCAGATTTATGGCTGGTATGAGACCCTAGGATTGGGAATTGAGTTTGATCTGAAGTTTCAGCAGCAGATTGCCCAAGTCACGCCAGAGATGGCACAAGCGGCGGCACAGCGTTTCTTTGGGGAACCTTATATTTCTTTAGTCGGTCCGGCGGAAGCGATTAACCAGATCGTTTGAGATCTGACATTGAGATCCCCGACTTCTCCGAGAAGTCGGGGATCTGTACTATTAATTTGATACATGTTTGAGGATAGTCAGAGGACCTGCGTCTTTGAGACTCTGCATTTGCTGGGAATTGCGAACCAGCAGCGCCCCCGCAAAGCCAAGTGAATTTACCGAAATCGACTCAAACTCTTCTTGCGATCGCGGCACAATCAGCATCCATTCTCGTGTGGCTAGCAGGTTGTAGGGGGCGGATTGTTTGATGCCATTTGAGGGCTTACCCACTGCTTGTAGAAGCCTGTAATAAGCGTCCAGAGTGGCTTTAGCGGCAACGTCTGGCGTGTCTATCCAACTGGGATCGAATCGCGTTAGGGCATGAACGAAGGGAAAGCTAGGGATTGTACCAATGGAACCCTGAAAATTAGCCGATGCGATCGCGGGTTCGATGGGTAACTTGGGTTTCTCTGGGGTGAGGGGTAAAGGAACAAGTTGTAAATGTTTGTGTCGCTGACTCGCCCCTGCTATTTTGCCACCATTATAGAAGGCTAAGCCATCAATTTCCGCTAAACTTGTCCACATTGCCTGAAAATCAGATAAGGTGAGCCAATTATCCTGGTCTTCATACTCGCGGGTGACGATGAGGAGGTGATAATCAACTACGTTGAATTTATTTAACAGACACAGGTGAGTGTCGGAAATATCCGCAACGAATAAATCGTCTTCGTAGGGGAGAAAGGGGTTAAAGTCAGCTTTTTTCTTCTGTTGCTGCTTTTTTGCCTTAGCTTTGCGATCGAGGTTAGAGACTATCCGCACCAGAAAGCGAATCCCCTCCTGTTCGACGAACTCAGACTCGGTTTTGATGGGTTGCAGTGCGCCGCATTGGAGGGCGTGTTCGGTTGTCTTTTGAACCTTTGACCATAATGTACCAGGTTTTAGGGTTCGTGTGTTCTGTTCCGTGGGTTTTTCTTCGGGCATAGTCAATTGTCGTATCCGCAGCGTGCGAATCCAATCTAGACGATCTAATGAATTTTGCCCAGAACTAAGAACAGTACTGCTTTGAACGGCTAACTGCTATTTCCGAATCCTATCCAGATAAGATATCCTAACCAAATAAGTCACTCTAACTGCTATGAAACCTCTACTAGCCTCGCTGCTCATCACTCCACTATTTACTCTCCTGAGTTCAGCCATTACTCTAGCTGAAGTTCGTACCCAAGTGATTGAATACCAACAGGGTGATGCTGTACTCCAAGGCTTTCTGGCTTACGATGACGAGATTCAGGGAAAGCGCCCCGGTGTGATGGTGGTTCATGCTTGGAAAGGATTGGGAGATTACGAGAAACAACGGGCAAAACAGCTTGCTGAATTGGGTTATGTAGCATTTGCGGCTGATATTTATGGTAAGGGAATTCGACCCACAACGAATGAAGAAGCTAGAGAACAAGCGACGATTTATCGATCCAATCGCCGATTAATGCGCGATCGCGCCCAGGCTGGATTACAAGTGTTGCAACAATATCCGCTGACGGATGGGAATCAAGTTGCCGCGATCGGTTATTGTTTTGGAGGGGGTACAGTATTAGAATTAGCCCGCAGTGGTGCGCCAGTGGCTGGGGTTGTTAGCTTCCATGGCAATTTAGATACACCGAATCCCGCAGATGCTCAAGGGATTAAAGGTAGAGTTCTGGTGTTGCATGGTGCAGCCGATCCTTTAGTTCCTGATGAGCAAGTTGATGCTTTTAAACGAGAAATGAATTATGCCAATGTAGACTGGCAAATGGTTATGTATGGTAATGCTGTTCACAGCTTTAGTGATCCGAATGCGGGGAATGATCCTTCAACGGGAGTGGCTTACAATGAGAAGGCTGATCAGCGATCTTGGGCGGCAATGAATCGGTTTTTTGCTGAATTATTTCGTTAGATTTGTTATTCGTCATGCATTTAACTGGGGAATAATACTGAATTAAAGCTGGTGGGCAATGCCCACCCTACTAGCTACGGTACATACGCGATCGCGCCCGCTTAAAATTAATCTGGTAGAAACTTGCTCGTTGCTGGTAACGTCGATGTTTCTGGAAAACGATCGCGAGGGGGATTTTCAGGCACAACGAATCCTCAATCGAGCTGAATTGGCATCGATTTTAGTCAAAACCTTTGACTTAGAAAAACGAGTCGCCCAACCTGACGAACCTATTGCTGTTCTCGATGTGCCTACCTCTCATTGGGCATATCGCGATATCCAATTAGTCTGGCAAAATAATGTTATGACGGGTTATCGTCAGGGACGATTTTTTCCCAATCAACGGGTTACTCGTGCCGAAGCTTTCTCTATCTTAGCTCAAGCCTATGGCGTGTTTCAGTTTCCAGAGGATACGGTGGCTGAACTGCTTTCACGCTATCCCGATGCTGAGAAAATACCAACTTGGGCAAGAAAGTCAATGGCAACGGCTTTGTATGAGGGCTTTGTTAATATCGATCCCCTGACTAATTCTATTGATCCTCTCGCCCCGATGACTCGTGGAGATATGGCTTATGCGTTGAGTAAATATCTGGAACGACAAGAAACCACTGCTCCCATTCCTTGGACGATTGAGGAACCTGCGCCTATGTAACAAAACGTCGCGGAAACACCTTTTGACCCAATGATTTGAGTATAGGGCGATCCGAGCCTATTGAACAGAGTCCAGTTGTTCATTTTGGTAAGCGGGTCGCCCCTCCATTCCTTTATGATGGGAAAGATCCGGTTTGGTTGCAGGAATACCCTGAACCCTGAACCCTGAACCCTGTACAATCTCTGTGATCACTCTGCTATTTTTGAACCTAATTTAGGAGAAAGAGTTATCCCATGGATTCTCAACCCTCTAATGATAATATACACACTCATTTAGTTTCAGCCGTGGTTGAGGCTACACTCAACCAAGATCAACCCCGTCTTAATAAACTCCTGAAAACAGCGCTCTATGACATTCCTAGCGAACAACCGGAATCATTGCGAGCGGAAGTTGCCAGAAAGTTCTTGATTCAAGTCGCTCAACGGTTAGAGGAATCCCTAGGGGCAAAGCATCATATCCTGGCTTGGTTTATGGTATATGTCGGCTTGGGAAACATACTACCAGAGGCAATTCAAGCGACGCAAATGGTTCTCAATGAGGGATTAAAACCGTTTGCCGATTTCTTTGTAGATCGTCAGGGGATTCATTTCTATAATCATGGCGATAAGGCGGATAATATTAATAAAATTCCGCCTCGCCTCTCTGAGTTTACCCAGATGACTGTGCGGATTTCTCAGGACGAAGTGCAGCAGGTTATGGGAAAATTCAGTTTATCGGAAGAGAAAGCTCGGCAAGTGGTCTTAAATTTGAAGATTTTGGAGCAAAAAATGAATGTACAGTTTCAACAATTATTGATGGTTTTAGATTCTAATCAAGCCTTGCTGAATCAGGTGATGACATTGGATTTAAGTAAACCAGATAATCCCAATAGTTTTGGTATGCAACAATGAGGCAGGAGGCATAATCGTGTAAGCTTTCGGATATCTACTAAATACTGAATCAGGGTTTTAATCATGGAATGGAAGAGACTTGGATGCGCTACCTTCGTAAGTATTTTTGTTGGTGTCTCAGTTCCGTTGCGATTAAATTCAACTGGATTATTCTCCAAAACGCCTCTGTTGGCGTTCTCAATTGATGCTCGTCAAGCAGAGGCGGAGCGATGGTTAAACCAAGGGATTGAGCAGTTGCGTCAGCAGGAATTGGATGCGGCGATACAGTCTAGCCAGCAAGCATTGACCCTCTATCAGAATAGTCGCGATCGCGTGGGTATAGCCCAGTCTTTAAATTATCTGGGATGGGGATTATATCAAAACGGTCAATATCAAGCCGCCGAGCAAAGGTTGCGCCAAGGAATTCAGAGTTTGGCATCGGTATCACTTAATCTCCAAAGCAATGATACCCAATCCCAACAATTAGAAACACAGGTGGCAATTTATCAGCTATTGCAAAAAGTCTTAATTGCTCAGGGTAAAATTAAGGAAGCACTTTTAGTGTCTGAGCAGAGTCGGGTGAGGGGGTTGAGCGAATTAGTCAACACGAGTAATCGTAACGAGTCAACAATTACGACGGCTATGGCACAACCAACCATTGAGCAGATTCAACAGATTGCCCAAGAGCGAAATGCCACTCTGATCGAATACTCGATTATTGATAATCCTTTGGCTGACGCAAATCAACCCGAAGAACTCTTTATTTGGGTGATTGAACCAACCGGAAAAATCACCTTTCGCCAGAGCAATCTTACTCAACTTTGGCAGAAGCAAAAGACGACACTGACAGACTATGTAAGTAATATTCGCCAATCCCTTGCTACTTCCGAGTGGGGTAATGGTTTGTCTCGGCGTAAAATTCCAGCATTTAGGCAACTGTATCAGGTTTTAATCGAACCGATCGCGGATAAATTGCCCACTGATCCTAACGCTCATGTTATCTTCATTCCCCAACAATCTCTGTTGATGATTCCCTTTGCCCCTCTACAAGATGAGTCGGGTAACTATTTGCTGGAAAAACACACAATTTTAACCGCTCCCGCGATAATGGTATTGGATATCACCCGACGAACTCGGGTGAATAGTCCCGACTCTCTGCACCAATGGTTAGTGGTGGGAAATCCTTACCCCATGCCTGGAGACTTCTCGCCCTTACCCGCTGCAGAACAAGAAGCTAAAGCGATTGCATCGTTGGTGAATACCCAAGCGATTACCGGAGGGGTAGCCACTAAAGCCGAGATTGTGCCGCAGATGTCGGCGTCACGAGTGATTCATTTCGCCACTCATGGTATCTTTGATGAACAGCAAGGATGGGAGAGTGCGATCGCGTTAGCACCAACGCAGACGGATAATGGTTGGCTAACAGCAAGAGAAATCCTGGATTTAAACCTGAATGCTGAGTTAGTGGTTCTCAGTGCTTGTAATACGGGGCGAGGGAGCATTAGTGGGGATGGAGTGGCTAGCTTATCTAGTGCTTTAATTGCATCGGGGGCGTCTAGTGTTATTGTCTCCTTGTGGTCAATTCCTGACTCACCCACCGCCTTCTTAATGCAGGAATTTTATGCCAATTTACAGCACAATTCCGACAAAGCCCAAGCCTTACGAAAAGCGATGTTAACCACGATGGAAAAACATCCCGATCTCCGGGATTGGGCAGCATTTACGTTAATTGGTGAAAGTAGGGGCACGGCATTGCCGTGCCCTTACTGCATTGCTCAATTCAGCCTGCGGAGGCAGGCTTTGTTTGTGTAGCAGCGATTTCAATCGCCTCCTATTGCTTCGCTCAGAATGACAAGATAGAACACTCAGAATGACAGGATAGAACACTCAGAATGACAGGATAAGCTGCTCGGCATTTAAACCTTAATATTAGCCGCCATCGTGTGTTAGCGTAGCGTAACGCACCATTTCAACGATAGATGGTGTAGCTGCGTAAATCCTAATACTTACATGGTAGTGCTGTCTATGGCAGAATCTGTCATGGTTCGCGAAAGGAACTCTAGCGCAGCATTTGTCCAGATTCTTCGCTTCGCTCAGAATGACAAGATAGAACACTCAGCATGACATGATAGAACACTCAGCATGACATGATAGAACGCCCAGAATGACAAGATAGAACACTCAGCATGACATGATAGAAGGTAAGTTGGTATCAGGTGGATAGGGTTGAATGGATGGTCGAGGCGAACTACTACAGCGTCTGAAAAGGCTGAATCCGGCTCAAGGCGCACGTCAGTTTAGGGCGCACGTCTGTGCGCCCCTACGGTTAACGCCTGACTAACTTCTTCGTCACCTTCCGCAACCGCACCGACTCGGGCGTGACTTCCACCAATTCTTCGGGTCCGATATATTCCAACGCCCGTTCCAAACTCATCTCGGCTGGCGCTTGCAACTGCACCAATTCATCTCCAGTAGCGGAACGATGGTTGGTTAACTGCTTAGTTTTACAAACATTCAAATCCAAATCTTGAGGACGGTTGTGTTCGCCGACAATCATCCCCTTATACACCCGCGTCCCTGGTGTAATAAAGAATACACCTCGGTCTTCGCCATTTTTCAAGGAATAGAATGTCGCCACCCCTTCCTCAAAGGCAATAATCACCCCATTGCGGCGGGTTTCCACATCACCGGAAATCGAACGATAATCCAAGAAACTGTGATTCATAATCCCATCCCCACGAGTCAGGCGCATGAATTCACCCCGGAAGCCAATTAAACCCCGTGCGGGAATCACAAATTCCAATTGAGTGCGACCATTACCACTAACGTGCATATTCTGCATTTCGCCCTTGCGCTGACCCAAGCGTTCAATACAGCCACCCACGGCTTCTTCGGGAATGTCAAGCGCCAAGACTTCGTAAGGTTCGCAGGGTTGACCCTTCACTTCCCGATAAATCACTTGTGGCTGAGACACCTGAAACTCGTACCCTTCCCGGCGCATGGTTTCAATCAGGATACCTAGGTGTAATTCCCCCCGCCCAGAAACTAAAAATTTATCTGGAGAATCGGTTTCATCCACACGCAGAGCCACATTCGTCTCTAATTCTCGCATCAAGCGATCGCGTAATTGCCGCGAAGTCACGTAATCCCCTTCCTGACCCGCAAACGGCGAATCGTTCACCGAGAATGTCATCTGCAATGTCGGTTCATCTACCTTAATTAACGGTAAGGCTTGGGGTTCATTGGGACAGGTAATCGTCTCACCGATATTGGCATTAGCAAACCCCGCCACCGCGACAATATTTCCGGCGGAGGCTTCCTCTAAATCAACGCGCTGGAGTCCTTGAAACCCCATGAGTTTGCTAATTTTAGTCTTGACAATCTCCCCACTTTCTGTTACGAGAGCCGCTTGCTGACCCGCTTTAATTACGCCGTTATGGATTCTGCCAATCACAATTCGACCCAGATAATCCGAATAATCCAGAGTCGTGACTTGTAATTGCAGAGGTTTACTCACATCACCCACAGGCGGCGGCACATGGCGCAGGATAGCTTCAAACATGGGTTGCATATCCACCCCTTCGCCATCTAAATCCGCTTTAGCGTAGCCTTGTAACCCGGAAGCAAACAGATAAGGAAACTCACACTGATCATCATCCGCCCCCAACTCAATAAACAAATCCAGGACTTTATCCACAGCACCGTAGGGATCAGCTTGAGGACGGTCAATTTTATTCACCACCACAATCGGGCGCAGTCCTTTTTCCAAGGCTTTTTTGAGGACGAACCGGGTTTGGGGCATTGGTCCTTCATTGGCATCCACAATCAGGATACAACCATCCACCATCCCCAATACCCGTTCCACTTCCCCACCAAAATCGGCGTGACCGGGAGTATCGACGATATTGATTAAGATATCTTTATAGTGAACTGCTGTATTTTTAGACAGAATCGTAATTCCCCGCTCTCGCTCCAAATCATTGGAGTCCATAACGCAATCAGGAACCTCTTCCCCTTCACGGAAGATACCGGATTGTTTGAGCAGGGCGTCAACCAAGGTGGTTTTGCCGTGATCGACGTGGGCAATAATGGCAACGTTGCGAATCGGAAGAGTCATAAAGGCGTTAGGGAGTGATTTGAGAGAGGTTGATTTTACTATAAGTTTCTTAATAATTGTAGCTTACACAAAGGGGGAGCGGGGGGCGGATGTGTAGGAGGGTAGGGGCGGGTTTTACGACTATCTTTTCGGTTGCACCCAGATGCGACGAAACCCGCCCCGATTCAGCGCAAGAGATTGTACTGTTAAACTGGGCGCACGTCTTTGCGCCCCTACGGTTTGGCTGATTGAGAATGGTGCAACAGATGAGATCTATCCGGCTTTGTTTCAGAAGTCGAATGATTCTCTCTCCTTTATATAAATGCTTCGCAGCCACTCTAGGGTTGCGCCAGATAGTCCAAATTGAATCCGGTTCACTAATTCTCCCCATTGATACAGTTCTGACAGAGAAAGGGATTGCTGAAACTTCTGCTGGTAAAACGTTGCCCAAAAATCGGGCGCTTTGTATCGATGCTTGCGCCAGCGCCTGCGCCAACAGAGGGTATCTTTCAGAGTGGGCGAGTCTACGCCTAAAATTGGCGGGATATCGGCGTAACTGACAAACGTGCTGATTCCCTTGCCAACAACGTGAATCACGTATCGCCAGCAGTCAATGCGATAAATCTCGTCAGGATGGAGATTGAGTAGAAGTGCAATGGCTTCTGGAGTAACAAATCGCTGTAACGGATGAGTGGCTCTTGATTTTACCTGAAGTGTTGATAACATAGGAGATGCGCCCCAAACCATGGGGTTGTGTTTTGATAGGACATAGCGATCGCTATCTGGCTTCGTAAACTTAGGTGCGATCGCTTTTAATTTGATTAGTTTAGACGAATTTTAAACTTTATGTCAAGAGGCGAACGAGTTCGGTTGCGAATTAGGGAACTAGCGGCTAGGGAGAACTGGACGTTGCTGGATGTCGCTGAACGGTCTGGAGTTCCCTATAGTACCATCAAAACCTACGCGCGATCGCCAGGAATGACGATGGTGGATATTGGGGCGTTGCTGAAGTTAGCACGGACATTTGATGTATTGATAGAGGATTTGTTTGAGATTGTGCAAGAGTAGGTCATTTGTCATTTGTCATTTGTCATTTGTCATTTGTCATTTGTCATTTGTCATTTGTCATTTGTCATTTGTCATTTGTCATTTGTCATTTGTCATTTGTCATTTGTCATTTGTCATTTGTCATTTGTCATTTGTCATTCG